>JAURLM010000025.1 GCA_030831265.1 Chloroflexota bacterium | reverse complement strand
CTGTCTGCGCTGCGAGTCTCATGTCCTTGCGCATGTGCTTTGCCATGAAACCCGGCGCGAAGTTACCGTCGATAATCTTCGGGCCAAGCGTGCGCAGGTGCCAGGAATCCCCCGCACCGTGCGTCGCGGCTTCGTAAAAAGCATTGAGGTTCAGTCCTGCCTTTTTCGCAAGCACAAACGCCTCGGCAACGCCTATCATCTGGGTCGCGCCAAGTATCTGGTTTGCCAGCTTGGCCGTGTGCCCCATGCCTCCCTTGCCCATGTACATCACGGAACCACCGAGTGTCTCCAGAACCGGCAGGCAACGTTCGAATATCGCCCGATTTCCGCCGATGAAGATGGAAAGTGTGGCGTTCTGTGCGCCGATCGCCCCACCGGTAACAGGCGCATCAAGCATCTCGGCCCCACGCTCACGAATCGCAGCAGCGGCCTGCTGCCCGGTTGCCGGGTCGATAGTGCTCATGTCGATCAGCACAGAGCCATGCTGGATGCCGTCAGCTACACCACCTTCGCCATTAACGACCGCCAGGACGTCTGGAGAGTCGGGAACCATGGTTATGACTATGTCGGACAGGCTTGCGACCTCTGCGGGGCTGCTACAGGGCACAGCGCCATGTTCCGCAGCGATCTCCATTGACTCCCGGCGCAGGTCGTAGACGGAGACTTCGTACCCGGCACGAAGCAGGTGTCCCGCCATGGGTTGCCCCATGATGCCGAGACCTACGAATCCGATCTTTTCCGATTGTTGCATTGTCATGTACCTGTCTTGAACTGGCTGTGACGTTCTTAGATGCCGAGTGATTTCCTGGTGCCGTTGAGATATTCAGAGGCACCGGCAACGAAGTATCGCGTTGTAGCGCTGACGAGCCAGTTGACGCCACGGTCGTGCCAGAATTTCGCATGATCCGGGTTATTGCCCAGCGTACCGGGATGCTTGCCCGCAGCGATGATCTTCTTCACCAGCGTTTCGATGGTGCTGACCACTTTTTCGTGCTCCATCTGGCCGGGAACGCCGAAGTTGAGCGACAGGTCACCCGGGCCAAGGAACACGGCGTCCACATTCGGAGTGGCGATTATCGCGTCGGCGTTCTCGATTGCCTCAGGAGTCTCTATCTGGATACCGACGAATGTCTCCTGGTTGGCACGGGCAAAGTAATCCGGCCCTGCCCCAACGCCGAACCGTGCGCTTCGCCCTGAGTACGAGCCACGTTTGCCCATGGGCGGATACTTGACCGCGTCCACCACTTTCTGTGCATCCGCAGCGTTGTTTACCAATGGAATCAGGACACCGTGTGCCCCTGCCTCCATGTACCGCTGGATGTGCTGTGGCTCGTTCAGGCCAATTCGTACGATAGCTGTCGTACCTGAAAGCTCGGCAGCACGGATCATGTGCTCAGCAGTTTCGTAGTCGATTGGGCCGTGTTCACAGTCGATGATTACGAAATCGAATCCCAGCCAGCCGATAGTCTCGACCATTGCAGGGCTTGGAAATCCGACGAACGGGCCAAGCGTCGCCTTCCCTGCGTTGAGTTTTTCCTTGAGCGTGTTCTTGTTCATGTATTTGCCTGGCTTCGCACTGGTGTTGGATTGGCTGGTAACGGGCGAGCGCAAGACTAGCCGCGCACCGAAGCACAGTCAAAAGTCTTTCTACACGGAATGACCGGTTGCTACTCGCCAGAACGTTTTCAAAGGGAATCTTCGTAGTGGTACGTTAAGAAGATGACTTCACCAACTGCACGGAGGATTTAGCCCTGGCTGACAACATGGCGGATGTCCTGCCAAAAACAACTGAAGCCATTCAGACGGGAATCCACCTGCACTGGAATCCCGGCGCGCAGCTTTGCGTCTGGCATGATGGCGTACTGGTCACAAACTCCGCGGCGGGACACGCGGCACACGATATTCTCATGCAGCCGGACTCGATAAATCTCTGGTTTTCATCAGGAAAGCCGATCGCCGCTGTCGCCGTCTCATTGCTCAAACAGGACGGACTGCTGGACTATGACGAACCGGTCGCCACGTACTGGCCGGAGTTCGCGCAAGGCGGCAAAGAGAGCATCACGACTCGCCATATCCTCACTCACACGGCGGGCATCCGCACAGCCGAAATTGCGGACACTGCTGATCAGCACGAAGATGTATTACAGATAATCGCAGCGGCGAGACTGGAGCGGGACTGGGAGCCGGGGAAAAAAGCCGGGTATCACCCGACAAGCGGATGGCACGTGCTGGGCGAGATTGTTCGGCGATTGAGCGATGTTCCCTACGACATTTTCACCGGCGAACAGATACTTGCGCCGCTCGGCATGGAGTCTTCATTTTTCACCATCACGCAACAGGAAGCGAGTCGGCTTGGCAACAGACTAGCGGTCATGCATCAGTCAAAAGCTGATGAGATAACTCCTGATCCGCGCTTTTCAGTTGAAGCGACGTCCCGGTTTGTGCGTCCCGGCGGAGGTTTGCGCAGTACGGCGTCTGACATGGTGCGGTTCTATCGCATGTTGCTTGGTTATGGCGAGTTGGAGAGAGTGAAGCTGCTTGAACCTTCACTCGTAGCAGAACTCACATCACCTCAACGAACCGGCATGAAGGACGAGACGTTTGGCTACGTGATGGACTGGGGTCTTGGCGCCATGCTGGACAACAAGATCAATGGGCCAGCCGCGCCATATGGATACGGACCGCACGCATCTGCTCGCACGTTCGGACATGGCGGCCGGGAGTCGTCGTTCGCATTTGCAGACCCAGAACATCAACTCGCTATAGCGGCTGTCTTTAACGGGATGCCGGGTGAGTTGAGGAGCGACCGAAGGCTGCGCGCAGTCACAGCGGCGATTTACGAGGACCTGGGGCTTGCCTGAACACGGCTGGAGTCAGGAATGTTTCGCCTGTTTGCGATACAGCAGTTCAGAATCGACACCGCGCTGAATCAACAACGGCCGGACACGCTTCCAGATGGCGTCTGCGACACGATGAGCAGGCTGGTCGGCGCGTATCACGCACCAGCGACCGCCTTCCTTCGCAAGTTCCTGATACCCGTTCCGTACTTTTTCGTGAAACGTAATCGGTTCGCGCTCAAACCGGCGTTCATTTTCCGGATCAAGCCGCTTACCGGAGGGAACATTACCTGAGGCCTCAAACAGAGTTGGTGCAGCGTCCACCCTGCCCAGTCCGGTTGAAGGCTCTGCATCTAGCAAAATCGTCAACTCCGGCATCAACCCACCGGTGGCGACGCGGTTAACGGCATCTATCTGTTCAATATCCAGACCTCGGCCGTATCCCTGGTATGCCACGGTGGAGTCGACATACCTGTCCAGCACAATGATGCCGCCGCGCGAAAGATTCGGCTTGAGAAAGTCAGCTACAAGCTGGGCACGGGCCGCTGCGAACAGCAGTAGTTCAGCAGTTGGAGTCGTACCGGCTTCGCCCTTGACCCACGCACGTATCTCTTCACCAAGGGGAGTCGCACCCGGTTCGCGGGCGTTTTTCACGTTCAACCCGGTGGCTGCAATGCGTTCTACAAGACGAGCGACCTGAGTTGTCTTGCCAACTCCTTCGCCGCCTTCAAACGTAATGAACAGCCCTTTATTGAGTCGCATGTCTTTCTTCACAACCGGCGGTGGAGTACCGGGCAACATCAGTGCGGCACCTGTGACGTGTTGACCGGTTGCGTGACAGTTCTGGTTCGGGGAACTCAAAGCAGCACAATCCGTACAGTGGACAGAGTGTCGATACCGCAAAGGCTAACCGCGTCAGAGCCTGAGCGCCAGCGGCGCACCTACCATCTCCGCGATACCGAAGGCTGGTTAGCGAGACCTGCGGCGAATCACCACGCGACGTACCGGCTCTCTGCCCATGCTGGCTGAGCCGAGGTTATTACGCGCGGCCAACCCGTGCTGCAAGCGGCGGATGTACGCCGTCTGCGGATTCAGTGCTACCTGCCGTACCCCGGAAATAACCTGCTCAACAGCCTCTTCGGCTTCCTGCAACGCAGCCTGAACACTCTGGCCATCTCCGTTTGACCCGTTGGAATAGCCGTTCCGAGGGGAAACCGGGCGATCAGACGTACCAACCGGTTCTTCGTTCCCGCTGAATCGACGCAAGAATTGCTCAACCTGCTCGGCAGTCGCCCGACGCAAAACGTAAACGGGAAGCCCTTCACGCTCTGCTCGTCGAATAACCGTTGGCCTGCGGTTGTAGTGAGATTTGGTAGTGACGAAGATGTCGGCTTCGGTGGCATTATCCACCACGCGAACCGGCGCACCAATCTCTTCTGAAAGGGTAGCGATCATCGTACGCGGCACGCCAAACGGGTGTATGCGCACGGGAGCAGGTTCAGGAGTCAGTGTATCCAGCAGTTGTGGTGGTGGCGGTGCTTCGTAGGATGCAGGCGGAGCAACCTCAGAATTCGGCGACGATTCTCCCCGTCTCAGGTGACGTCGTCCCTTTCGCACATCATCGACCTCGAACCCAGCGGTCTGGAACTCATTGTCCATTTCCTGGTTTTCTTCAACCCGGGTCTCAATGGTTCCATCCGGTAGCAGCGTTCGAACTTCTATCGGCACGCCTATTCCGCGCAGCATCCGGTCGACAGCAGTTCCAACATTGTGGATGACGCCAACCTGGTTTCGGTCACGTATCTCTACGACGATGTTAAATGTGGGGTCATGGCTGCGTTCAAGCACCGTCTTCTGGGTGCGTCGACGGCGAGCTTCGATGTCTCCAAGGGTGACAGTTTGCGTGCCACCTGCGAGGTCGGAAAGGGTGGGATTGCTAACGAGGTTCGCAAGTGTGTTGCCGTGGGCCGTGGCGACGAGTTGTACACCGCGTTCAGCGATAGTGCGCGCGGCAAGAGCTTCAAGCTCCGTGCCCATCTCGTCAATCACGATGACTTCGGGAGTGTGGTTTTCGACGGCCTCAATCATCACGCGGTGCTGAAGTGTAGTGTTCGAAACCTGCATCCGGCGTGCATGGCCGATGGCCGGGTGCGGCACGTCACCATCACCTGCAATCTCATTTGACGTGTCGACTATGACAACCCGTTTATCGTGGTCGTCGGCAAGGACACGAGCTACTTCGCGCAGCATGGTCGTCTTGCCAACTCCCGGTCGCCCCAGGAGCAAAACACTCTGGCCTGACTCGACAAGGTCGTGAATAAGCCGGACGCTGCCGAACACGGCGCGACCAACCCTGCATGTCAGGCCTACCGGCTCGCCGGCCCGATTTCGGATCACCGAAATACGGTGCAGGGTACGCTCTATGCCTGCACGGTTGTCGTCTCCAAAATGGCCGACGTTATCTACAACGTGGTTGATCTCAACCTGCGTGACTTCCTCTTCACCGAGACTAATGTACCCGGATGGGAAGCGCGCTTCAGGAGAGCGGCCAAGGTCAAGGACTACCTCGATGAGTGAGCCGACGTCAGGCGTTGAGCGCAGAGCTTTGGCAACGCGCACAGGAAATACGCCTATGAAGGCATCCAGGTCATCGACTATTTGTTCGTTTGGTCCTACCAGTTATGCAGTACCCCGTCGGGGGCCTCCATCAATCGTTCGTTTGCTTGTTTATCGGTACGGTAGTTATGGGTCAAATGTTTCATGGCCCGGCGGTTACAAGGCCGGGTACCGTCTTCACCACGGGAACAGCCAGCGTTTTCACCATTACATCGTATGACGCATCCAGCGTAAACCCAAGTCCCTGTAACATCTCTGCCTGACGAACATCGTAGGAAGGAACAAGTGTCGCAACAGGCTTATCACCTGCCTGGCCAACACCAACTGCAATCAGGCTTTCATATCCACAGGAGGAATCGTTCCTGCAGGTAACCGAAAAATACCTTCCAGCGGCAGTATCCGATGTTTGGACGCTGGCCATCAACTGGCGAGAATCTCCCGACGAAACGACCAGTTCCCTTCTTTTTCTCCCGACGCGCTCACGAGACGCCACCCATTCATCCATTGTCTGACCGATCCTAGAACGGGTCTCTATCGGCACGGTGGCACAGTACAGCCGATACATGTCCGGCCTATCATCTTCTGATGCCTGTGTTAACGTCAGGCCATCGGCAGCTGTTCCTGCACGCAACAGTATGTCGTTTGCTGATTCGGCCCGAAATACATTTTCCGTGTACGCAGGTTGATATCCGGCAGAGCGAGCTATGTCGAACATTTCGCTTCCGACGGGCAGACGCAGAAAGATTCTTCGAGCACCTGATGCACCTGCCGGAAAGCTGAGTTGCTCAAGCACTTCTCCAGCCACGGATCGGTGGTTTTTCGCGAGGAACATATCGGATAGTTCCCATGCAAGCGGACCGGATCGCTGTCCGGCTCGCAATACAGCCTGAACTCTCGCAAGGCGTGTCTTTACCCAGCACCCCTGCCTTGCGCGAGGCGACAGGGCGATGCTGGTGTACTTCATAAGAGGGAACGTATGCCACCCACCGCTGAGCGCCTGGCCCAGTGTGAATACTTCATCTGCCCCAGCTGCTTGCTTGAATTGCAGGAGCGAAGGCGTATCGGTTGGATGGAGGTGCCTGATCATCAGGATTCTCCAACTACCATACGCCTACCGGGGAGAATTGTGGATGGGGCCATCCACCCGGAGGCGAGCCGGCCTGAGCGATATCCCGCTTTATACGGCCCGGTCTCAGCTTGCTCCGGCAGTGGATTTGCTCGCAGCCGCCTGTCTTGCCATCGACACGAAGTATTCATGGACGCGTGTGTCCTCGGTCAACTCCGGATGGAACGCCGTTGCCAGGATGTTTCCGGATCTGACCGCAACAGGTTTGCCGTTATCCTCAAGCCGCGCCAGCACGTCGACACTATCCCCGAAGCTTTCTACAACCGGGGCGCGGATAAACACAGCAAGGAAGGGTCCCCCATCAATTCCTTTGAAGGCAAACTCCCCTTCGAAGCTATCAACCTGGCGGCCAAACCAGTTGCGAGAGACCTTGATATCAATCAGTCCCAGCGGCTCCGGGTAAGGGTCTGTCAACTCTTTCGCTATCACGATCATCCCGGCGCAAGTGCCCCAGAGTGCAGCACCTCGATTTGCAAGTGCCCGCAGACCCGGTACGAACCCGAACAGATCGATCAGTTTGCGAATGGTCGTGCTTTCGCCGCCGGGGATGATGAGGCCGTCAAGGCCTTCGAGTTCCGATGCTTTTCGAATCTCGAAGGCCTCCACACCCAGTTTTTTCAACATGTGGATGTGCTCAATGAAGTCTCCTTGCAGGGCAAGGACTCCAATTTTCAGCGCACCACCATGTCCAATTACAGCTTCTGCATTGTGATCACGCGAGGACGTCTCTACCAACCCCGCTTTTCCAGCCGCTGGTCATCAGACATCTTGTTGACTTCAATGCCCTTCATGGCACTGCCAAGACCACGTGAGTATTCGGCAAGAGAGTCCGGGTCGTTGTAGTGAGTCGTTGCCTTTACGATTGCGGCAGCCATCTTTTCAGGATTGTCTGACTTAAAGATGCCAGAGCCGACGAAGATGCCTTCGACACCGATCTGCATCAAGAGTGCAGCGTCGGCCGGAGTTGCAACACCACCAGCAGCAAAGTTGACCACCGGCAGCTTGCCCGTGCGGTGAACTTCAAGAACCAGCTCGAACGGAGCACCGAGGTTCTTCGCCTCGGTCATAAGCTCTTCTTCGTCCATGTGCTGAATCTTCTTGATGTGACCAAGCACGGTTCGAGCGTGGGTCACAGCCTGGACCACGTCGCCAGTACCGGCTTCACCCTTGGTGCGGATCATCGCTGCGCCTTCACCAATCCTGCGAAGTGCTTCACCGAGATTGGTTGCACCGCAGACAAACGGCATTTTGAATTCCCACTTGTTGATGTGGTAGGCGTTGTCTGCGGGTGTCAGGACTTCAGATTCGTCACAGTAGTCGACGCCAAGTGCCTCGAGTATCTGCGCCTCGACAAAGTGGCCAATTCGAGCCTTAGCCATGACCGGGATACTAACGGCTTTGATAATCCCCTGGATAAGGTCTGGGTCTGACATACGGGCAACACCGCCATCACGGCGGATGTCTGATGGAACACGCTCAAGCGCCATTACGGCGCAGGCACCGGCGTCCTCTGCAATCTTGGCCTCGTCAGGGGTGACCACGTCCATGATCACGCCGCCCTTGAGCATCTGGGCAAGGCCGGACTTTTCGCGCCAGCTACCTACTTCAGGCTTGGAACCTTCCCGCCACGCCCGAGCGTGGGCTTTTCCGTTGACCGCGGTTCCAGATGCGCTAGTGGAGTCCATTCGTTTGATTCCTTTCGGCTTTTGAGAATGATCACTCCCTGTTTCCGTTGAAACAGGCTGGGCCGCTGTAGTTCAAATGTGATTGAACGACCCTTCGTGACCGTGGCAGCGACACCGAACCCGCCCCACGGCTTTGCCACGAATTCTTACGCGTGACACTTGCTGACGATTATACGCTCCGCAGGAAGGCAGGCTCGCGCCTGGAATCGCAAATTCATGTACCAATAGTCGTAGGCCGTCGAAGGATGCCTGTAGCCGACTGGTGATATCTTCCTGCACATGCCATACGCAGACTTATCGCTCGCAAAGGTCTACTACGAATCCATCGGGGATGGGCCACCGCTTGTGTTCGCTCACGGCGCAGGCGGTAACGCCCTGTCATGGTGGCAACAGACCGCTTTTTTCAGCGCCGGGTTCAGGTGCATCACGTTCGATCACCCGGGATTTCGGAACTCCTCATGGAGTGTCACGGAAAACGATCCCAAAGCGTTTTACGGCAACGTGCTGGCTCAACTGCTAGATAACCTTGAATTAGACACAGTTGGATTGGTGGCACAGTCGATGGGTGGATGGACCTGCTTGCGATTCGCAATCGACCATCCAGATCGGACGGCGGCTCTCGTAATGGCAGCGACCGACGGCGGCCTCTATCTACCGAGCCGGGAGCACTATTCCAATCAGATGGCCGCGCTTGATGGGAGCAGGAAAGCGTGGGCAGAGAAAAAGCCGGGGAGTTTTCATCCGGCATGTGGAAGCAGGATGCAAAAGGAGCAACCTGCCCTACACGACATGTACGTCGAGATAAATAGCCAGAATGGTGACTTGGTGAGGCGGGGTTGGGGCGAAGTCTCTGCCGATGAACTGAGCAGACTGCAATGTCCAACGCTGTTCATTACCGGAGCGGAAGACATCGTCTGCCCACCCGAGCGGGTAGAAGCACTGGCGGTAATCACACCGAATCCCGAGTTTGTAAAAATCCCGGAATCGGGACATTCCGTCTACTTCGAGCGAGCAGAGGAATTCAATCGGCTCGTCGATAGCTTTTTGAGTGTGCACTTCCCGTTTAATTCCTCAGGAAGCACGATCATGTCCCACTATTGAACGACTTGATGAGACGACGTTCGCTGAAACAAGAAACATCTGCCTGATACATTCATATTCAAGCACCTGAGAAAAACCCAGTGAGCTTCAGCCTGGGATCCGGGAGAACGAAATGACCTCAATTGGAATAATGACCTGCGGTGGTGACTGCCCCGGACTTAACGCTGCAATTCGCGGTGCAGTCTTCCGCGCAAGAGAGCGTGACGCTACTGTCATCGGTTTCAACTACGGGTTTGAAGGTCTCGTCCATGACAAGTGGACAGCCCTGAGCAGGCAAAACACGTGGGAGATCCTGAACCGTGGCGGCTCGATCCTCGGCTGCTCAGGTGAAAATCCATTCCGGGATAACCCGGAAGAGGCAGACGCCGCAGTGGCCACATTTAAGAAACACGGCCTCGATTCGCTTATCGTCATCGGCGGTAACAGCTCGATGGGCACCGCCCTGCGAGCTGAAGATCGCGGTATCCCGATAGTGGGCATACCCAAGACTATCGACAATGACGTGGAAGGCACCGACATTACTATCGGGTTCGACACCGCCGTTGCAACAGCTGCGGAAGCTATAGACCGCCTGCGGACCACGGCTGAATCACACGACCGGGTGATGATTATTGAGACGATGGGCAGAGATTTCGGTTGGATTGCCGTGGCCGCTGGTATCGCTGGTGGAGCCGACATCACTCTTACGCCCGAAGAGCCTATCGACGTGGCTGCGGTAGCGCAGGCGATTCGTGTGCGGCAAGAGCGAGGAATGGAGTTCACGATCATCGTCATCGGTGAAGGGGCCACGTTCAAGGGAGAAGATGTCCAGTACGGAAGCCACTTGCCGGGAGAGCGATACCTGCACCTGAGCGGTGTTGGTGCTGCCCTTGCCGATCACCTTGAGGCGCTTGAGCCGCTTCGGTGGAAACTGACCGTCAGCGTAATTGGCCACCTGCAGCGAGGTGGTCCGCCATCAGCATACGACCGAGTTCTCGCCAGTCGGTTTGGAGTACGGGCTGTCGATGCTGCGCTGGATGGGCATCACGGCAACATGGTCGCCATGCGGAACGGGAAAATCACGCTAACGCCGTTGACAGAGGTAGCAGGAAAGTTGAAAGCAGTGGATCGCGATCTGATGAAAGACGCGTACACGTTTACAGAGTCAATTCGTAGTTAACGGCATCGGCCTGACACGCGGCAGCAGGAACGAGAATCGCAGTACAGGATAGGAACCAAGGGGAGAAATGGTGGGCCCGGGAAGACTCGAACTTCCGACCTCTACTTTATCAGAGTAGCGCTCTAACCAGCTGAGCTACGGGCCCCTTGAAATGCCTGACCGCGCGAACAAGCCTGCCCGGTGCGGAAAACAGGGTTGGACGTTCTAAGAACCGCGCTATACGCAGTCTTTACGGCCAAGACCGGACAATTCTACAACGAGTTCGACCGGTGTGTTCCGTGCAACTATCAGTATCAGGTCATCAGTTTTTGAAGTGTTGACCGGCTGGTGACTTGCATTTGGCGGCACATATATGAAATCACCTGCATGTATATCGTCTGATTTTTCCAGTTTTTCACCGTACAGAAACAAGCCTTCGCCGCTAACGACGAATATCGATGATTCGCAGTTGGTATGGTAATGCGTCGTAGAGCAGCGCCCGGGCGGGACCGTGGCGATGGCCATGTGAATGCCTTTTGAACCAGTTAACGACTCTGAGACCCCGGCTAACCGAGTCATCGCCCCGGAATTGACTTCCACCTCTAGCTGATCGTTCTTGATGACGGTGCAGACCCCGGCTGGGCTATGCTGGTGTTCTCCTGGCATCTAGTTCCCTTCCACGCATCTAATTTATGGGTAGCCGGCATCAAACTCCGGCACCACGCATATCGGTACAAGCACCCCTCATGGGGCTACGGCGTCGACGACGCAGCAGCCGCAGCTGCAACCTCTTCGGCAGCAGCACGGTGAATATCTGCCGTTGCGGTATCACCACGGCCGTCATATATCGAAGCCAGGTCCAGGTGTGAAAGGCGGGCAAATTCCGACTCTGGATCACGCTCTATCGCCGTTTCAAATGCTGCTACCGCATCGTCATCCCGGTCAAGGCGTTCGTAAACCTTCCCTTTTACCCACCATGCCTGTGGGATCGGCATGGTTATGGCTTCCAGTGCAATAGCACGGTCAGTCATAGCCAGGCTCTTGTCGAACATCTCCGCTGATGCGTATGCATTGGCCACAACAGCAAGCACTTCGGCTTCATTGGGGAACTGTTGTGCAAGCTGTTCGTACCGCAAGATCATCTCATCCGTGTAGTCGACCGCGCCAATTTCGACCAGGAGCGCTGCGGTTTCGGCCAGCAATATTCGTGTGCGTATCGCAAGCGGATTTCGGTTGTGATACTCAAGGAGGATTCCGAACGCGGTCTCAGCAGAATCTGCAGCGGCACGCTGTTGTCCGATCTCGAGGTGCTTACGAGCATCTTTGATGAGGATATCGGCTGTGAAAGTGGTGAACTGTTCTACCTGCGGAGCGGTCTCTCGGGCGCGGTTGAGTGCCACGTACGCAGCGTTTGAGTCAACTGCACCTTCACTTCCAGCAGCAACTCTGCTCGCCAACAGCATTTGCCCATCGACCAGGAAGAACGTGGTGACAGCTATTACGGCAACAATCAGGCCAGCACCGAAAGCGAACCCGCTGAGTGACGTTTCTTTCGACCGTGCCTGACGCCTTGCACTTGAGAGAGAACCGCTGACCTCACCTCCGACCACGGACTCAAGTTTTCTCAGCTCAGTGACAGATCTGAACAGCACAATAAGGAGGCCAACCAACACCCATGACGTGATCAGATCAGAGGCACGCCCTACACCTGATAATTGCTCGACTGCGGCTGCAACCAGGGCACCTGCAACCGCGACAAAAGGCAACAACTCTAATTTCACAGTCTCATTGGCACGTTCACGGAACAGGTATCGCCAGACGAGCAGCAATAGCCACCCCGCAAGACCAAACGCGAACAGGAACACGGCGAACCCGACCCATCCTTGCTCCATCAGTACTTGCAGTACCCGATTATGAGCATGGTCAACGATTTCGAGTGATGCTCTCGGTTCTGCCACCAGTGAAGACGAGAAGCGAAGCATGTCGGGACCGAAGCCAAACAGGGGTCGCAATAACTTTGCGGTACCTTCGTCCGGGGGAAGCCTGTTCCAGCCTGTCGCAAGATCCAGCACCTCGCCCCAGATCTCGGCACGACCACTGAGTCGTGCCTCGATTCGCCCTGTCCCGTCTGATGTTTCCGGGTTGCTGAGTTCTGCGCCGAATTGCAGAGACCGTGCTCCAGTGTCGTCACCCGGTGCAAATATCAAGGCAGCGGCGACCAGCAGACTGATCACGGTAAGAGCCGCAGCACTCATTACCTGCCTCAGGGGCATAAACGTGATCATGCTTATTGCAGCAAATCCCGACCCCGCAAGCAGCCCTACGAGTGGTCCACGCGAACCGGTAAACCACATCGCAGCAAATTGCAATCCAAGCGCAATGATGACGCAGGCAAAAGCGCGTTTACTGGCATGCTGCACCACTAATCGCATTCCAATGGTGGCTGTAATCGGGATGCTCATCACGAGATAGGCGCCAAAATAGATCGGGTTACCGAATGACGCAATTACGCGCCCATCCCATGCGGCACCTTGCCAGAGCGGGTCCCAGCCAAAATGCTGAGAAGCTGCATACATAGATGTCAGTGTCCCGATACCAGCTATCACATACAGCAAGCGCCAGATCTGGTTCACCGTGCGCATCTTGGTAACTACTGCTGCCAGGATGACCATAATCGACAGGAATGAGTACAGGTTGTATCCGCTTGACGCCGGGGCAACACCCCAGAAACTGAAATACGGCATCGGCGAAAGAACCGTTGAGACGACGTATGCGAAAGTAAATAGCGCTATCGCAGCAAGCAGCAGATTGGCTCGGTCTGCCTTGAGCCATGCAAGAACGTCAATACTCTCAATCGGCTCACCTCTACGTCGAGCCTCAAAGTACCGCGCCGCAGCACCCCAGGTCAGCAATACCAGCGTGACAAGTGCGAAGAAGTGTAGTCCGTAACTTTTTGCCTCATCGTACGTCGCCAACGAGGACCGGTAGGAGAACAGCAGTGGAATGACTGCGAGGGCACTGAGCCACATTGCCTCGAACCAGAACTCAAGCCTGCCTGTTGCAGACCAGTCCAGCCCGACGATTCGATTCCTGGTACCGGCCAGTGTCAACACTTGATGTGATCTCCACTACATATACATATAAGTGAAAGCGCCAGATCTGATCAGATCCAGGAAGCATTTTGCTCAACCGAGCAACGTCAGACGGCGATTATAGGTTCTCCCTGCACATCAACATTCAGCCAACAGGTACAGGGATAGCCGATAGTACGTTCACATGGACGGCAATCAACGCATGCCTGCAAAAAAATGCAAACAAAAAGGCCTGGCAAATAGCCAGGCCCGTTTCTTAACGGCTGAATAGTGGATGGAAAAGCTCATCGATTATCACGAAGTGTGAATTTTGCAGGTTTTACGGTCCTGCTGTCCGTTTTCCAGTAACGATGACCATGATCTAACGGGTAAGTCTTTACGAATCACGAGCCACTTCAACTCCACCGCGTCCCATGGTGAGGAAGCGATTTCGAGAATCTCGCTCAAGTAATTCTTCAGACTTTACCGGTCACCGAACGACCTGGGTAGTCTTAAACGGGCTGTTTAGGTTCTGTCATCTGTCATGCTAGGAATGCGCACCGTGCGCCCCTGATTGCAATCCATCTTCAAGAACCACCCGTAATAAGAACTCCTTAGAAAGGAGGTGATCCAGCCGCACCTTCCGGTACAGCTACCTTGTTACGACTTCGTCCCAGTCAACGGTCCCACCCTCGGCACCTGCCCCCCCGAAGGGTTAGCCTGGCGACTTCAAGTGTTACCATCTTCCATGACGTGACGGGCGGTGTGTACAAGGCCCGGGAACGTATTCACCGCAGTATGCTGACCTGCGGTTACTAGCAACTCCACGTTCATGCAGGCGAGTTTCAGCCTGCAATCCCAACTGAGATCAGCTTTGTCGGATTGGCTCCATCTCGCGATCTTGCAACAGTTTGTCTCTGCCATTGTAGTACGTGTGTAGCCCTACCCGTAAGGGCCATGAGGACTTGACGTCATCCCCGCCTTCCTCCGGTTTAACACCGGCAGTCCTCTCAGAGTGCCCAACTTAATGGTGGCAACTAAGAGCAAGGGTTGCGCTCGTTGCGGGACTTAACCCAACATCTTACGACACGAGCTGACGACAGCCATGCAGCACCTATCTCCACGTCCCCGAAGGGAAAACAACATCTCTGCTGCGATCGTGGGATGTTAAGCCCAGGTAAGGTTCTGCGCGTTG
>JAURLM010000256.1 GCA_030831265.1 Chloroflexota bacterium | reverse complement strand
TACCTGCATCGGTGTGTACGCGGACCCATGTGGCAGCTGAGAACTGCTTCAGGTGAATGGTTTCGATCTTTGTGATTTTCATCGTGTACCAGTGCTTTCAATCGCAGCGGGGAATGTGGTCAGGACAGGTAATCAACGGTTGATCGTACAAAAATCTCAGTGCCGGTTGGAAGGCATGCCGGGTCGAAATCGAACCTGGCATTATGATGCCCTTCGGTGCCCTGTTTGGCGGCTCCCAGCAAAAAATACGTTCCCGGAACCCGGTTCAGGAATTCCGCCATGTCATCGCCAACGCTAACCGGTGGAGTCTCGTCTACGTTTTCTTCTCCAACCACCTGCGCTGCAATGCCTGCAGTCCATGACGCAACATCGGGATCATTCACTACCGGCGGCGCACCGTAAAGCTGCTCGAACCGGGCCGTTCCGCGCATGGCGGATGCGACGTTGGACGTGATTCTTTTCAGTGAAGCAAATATCTGTTCACGTATTTCAGGCTTGTAAGCCCTGACGGTTCCTTCGACGATCACGTTGTCTGCAATGACGTTCGGTGCGCTACCGCCGTGTATCTGACCGAATGTCACGACTCCCATCTCGTTCGGCGGTAGTTCTCGGCTGACGATGGTCTGGGCAGTTGCGACGATCTGCGCTGCTATCGCAACCGGATCAACTGTCAGATGCGGCATCGCCCCGTGACCACCTTTACCGGTGACCTCCACCCTGATGGCGTCTGCGCTTGCGAACACAGTGCCCCGGTTCACTCCCACAAACCCGGTGGGCAGCTGGTTCCAGAGGTGTGTACCAATCACGCGATCAGACTTCCAACGCTCAAACAGACCGTCGGCTTCCATAGCCAGTGCACCGGAGACGATCTCTTCGGCTGGCTGGAAGGCGAACACGACGCTGCCTTTCAAATCAGCCTTCATGTCCGAAAGTATCTCAGCGGCCTGAAGAGCCATCGTTATATGTCCATCGTGTCCGCAGGCGTGCATGTTGCCGTTCTGTGATGCGAATTCGAGTCCCGTCTGTTCAATTACAGGTAACCCGTCAATGTCGGCTCGAATCATCAGTCTCGGCCCAGGAGTTGCACTTTGCAGGACACCCACGACTCCCGTTTTCCCGATACCGGTGTGAACTTCAATACCTGCCGCGTGTAGTTTGTCGGCGATGTATTTGGCTGTGGTGGTCTCTTCGAAACCGAGTTCAGGCATTGCGTGCAGTTTCGTGCGCATCTCGTTCATGGCAGGAATTCGTTGCTGCACGGCATCTCGGATGGGATCGGCCATATCTACTGCTCCGTTTGTGGCAAGACGCTGCATAAGCGCCGAAGAGAATATTCTTGATGGGCGAGTCTAGCACTTGCGACTGGTACACTCCGGCGGCATGAATCGTACTCTGCCTCTATTCCCGTTGAATACCGTTCTCTTCCCAGGTGCTCCGGCGTCGCTCCAGATTTTCGAGCCACGTTACCGTGAGATGCTGCGTGATTGCATGGCGTCGGACAGACGATTCGGAATCGTCCTTATCAAGAGCGGCAAAGAGACAGGCGTATCGGCAGTACCGCATCGTGTTGGTACGGTTGCCCGCATCACGTCGATCGGTGCACCTCGTCGCGGCGCAATACCGGTTGAAGCGACAGGCGAAGGTCGGTTCGAGATCAAGGCGGAAGATCGCGTCAGGTCATATCTCAGCGCAACCGTGGAACTGTTAAACGACGATCCCACAGGCACAGCGTCCGATGAACTACTTTTTGCCGCCCGTGAATCAACAAAGCGGTATCTCGGTGCGATGCTGGCATCCCGTGGCGTTTATGCAACCGATACAAGCGTCCCCGATGATCCAACAGAGCTTTCCTTCTACGCTGGCTCGATAGTGTCGAATGCGGATAACCAGACTTTGCAGAAAATACTCGAGATGCGTCGCATGAGCGACAGGTTGCAGGCTGGAATGGCCTTGCTGGCACATGAAACCGAGAGTCTGCGCACCACGTTCATGCGCTCGGGACCCGGACGAGACAAGGCACTCTTTTCGTCGAACTAACAAAAAGGCCGGGCAGTCGTTCATGACTGCCCGGCCTTTTTGTTAGTTCGCTATCAAACGTTGCTGCTAAGCGGCGTAGTTGCCTTGTCTTGCAGCGGCGTTTGCCCTGCCACGCTCCTGGAATGCCAGTTGTGCAGCGGTAATGTTTTCTCGCCTGCCGGACCATGCCTTCTGTGGCGCAGCTTGCAGTCCTCGGCCGTAGGAGAACGTGAGTTGCCATGGAGCACCGTGCGCCCTGGCATAGCGATTTATCGCATCTAGGTTGACCGTTGCTTCCTCGTCACCCTGCCCGCCTGACAGGAAGGCAATTCCCGGCACAGCAGCCGGAACCGTGCGTTTGAAACAGGTGACCGTTCTCTCGGCGACTCTATCTGCGCTAGCGCGATCCTGGGCGTCTTTGCCGGAAATCACCATGTTCGGCTTCAGGACGATACCTTCGAGCATTACTCGCTGAGCCTGGAGCTCTTCAAATACGCTGCGCAGTGTCAACTCTGTAACGTCATAACAACGGTCGATGGAGTGCGAGCCGTCCATTAGAACCTCTGGCTCAACGATGGGAACGAGTCCGGCTTCCTGCGCCAGTGCTGCATAACGTGCAAGTGCGTGGGCGTTTGCTTCAACTGCATACCGTGATGGGATGTGGTCGCCGATGTTGATGACCGCTCGCCACTTGGTGAACTTCGCACCCTGTT
>JAURLM010000255.1 GCA_030831265.1 Chloroflexota bacterium | reverse complement strand
GAGCCTTCTGCAGGTTTCGTCGCATCGTCACTGAAGGCACTGCGATCAGCACGACTTCGGCCGTTCCAAGTGCTTCAGCGGAATCTGCCGTAACAGTCAGTTGTTCCGGGAACGCCGCTCCGGGCAACAACCTGCGGTTTTCCCGGTCAGTTTGTAGTAGCTCGGCTTCAGCAGGCGTGCGCGCCCACAACACGGTGCGGTTGCCTGCGCGTGCAGAGAGAATACCGAGTGTTGTGGCCCATCCTGTGGTGCCGAGAATTCCAATTTGTGGCATGACTCGCCAGCTTAGCGCCCCGTGCGTGATTTCGGAAGAGGATCAGTCCGCTGGAGTATGGTCAAAAGGGTATATATGTACAGGGATATATCAGCGCTGTGTGGGCTGTATGTATATCCGTCGTAGACCCGTTAGCGGCTGCGTCGACGCGGCACCGGGCGGGCTTCCAACTGCCGTTCTTTTCCTTGCACCAGCCGTTCGATATTCCCAACATGCCTGATCGGTATGAAGATGAGTATCGCCACCACAAAGACCAGGAGACCCGGTGTGTGGTGTCCGGCAATGATAAGGGCGACCATGGCGACGGCCGCTACGAAGGTTCCCGTAAGGGAGCCTGCCGAGACGTACTTTGTCGCCACTATGACAAGAATTCCTACCGCAGCTGAACCAGCGGTCAGCGGGGAGAGAACGATCAGTGCACCAAATGCTGTGGCTACACCTCGGCCACCGGCAAAACGTGTGTACACCGGGTAGACGTGGCCAATGACGGCTGCTGAACCCGCAACAGCTCGGATTAACTCGGAGTCAGTGAGTAGCCCCACGATCAGGACAGGAATCACGCCCTTCAGGATATCGACGGTCAGCACTGTCACCGCGGCGGGTTTTCCAAGTGTCCGCATGACGTTGGTGAATCCGGTTCCACCGCTGCCGTACTTACGGACATCAATACCCCGCCAGAGCTTCCCGATTAAGTATCCAGTTGGGACTGCTCCAAGCAGGTATGCGCCGGGTATAGCGAATAGCCATGCTGCCAGTGTCTCTGTCATTCGTCCCTCGGTACGAAATGCAATCGGATTGGTGAACCCGCAAAGCCAAATGCATCCCTGATCCTGTTCTCAAGGTATCGGCGGTAGGAGAAGTGTACGTGCTCGGGGTGTCGTGTCGAAAACTCAAACGTTGGCGGGCCGACGCGAGTCTGTGTGACACGGAAGATTCGTGGCCGAACAGTTCCCTGCGGCGGTGGTGGATTTGCACCCACGGCCTCAAATATGACCCTGCTCAATTCCTCACGTTTCAACCGCTTGCTGAACTCATCCCACACAGCCAGCACCGCGTCGAGAACCTGTTCGACGCCGCGGCCGTTTAGCGCCGAGGTAAAGATGACCGGGACGCCCGGTAGAAACTTGAAGCGGTCGCGTACAATCGCGGCGACGTAGTCTCGATCCAACGGGCGTTCCGCGGCAAGGTCCCACTTGTTGACCACGACCACGGCGGCCCGTGCAGCTTCATCCACGAATCCGCCGATGTGGGTGTCCTGCGCCGTTACCAGTTCGGTCGTGTCAAGCACGACGACGCAAACATGAGAGCGTTCGATTGCCCCGACAGTGCGAATAATGCTGTACTTCTCCAGATCCTCATCGGCCTTGCCACGGCGGCGCAGCCCTGCGGTATCCAGGAATGTCAGGTCACGGCCTTTGTACAGGAAGTCACTGTCTATGGAGTCCCTGGTCGTTCCTGGGATTGGGCTGACAATGGCTCGCTCTTCACCGGTGATGGCGTTGAGCATGGCGGACTTGCCTACGTTTGGCCGTCCGATCAAGGCCACACGTATCGATCCGCTGTCCTGATCCTTGCTTCGCTCAATGGGCAGCACTTCGAACAGTGCTTCCATGAGATCGGTGATACCGCGTTCGTGATATGCGCTTATCGGTATCGGATCAACGGTGCCCAACTGGTAAAACTCGGCAGCCGCCACCTCTCGGCTCAGGTTGTCTGCCTTGTTCGCCGCAAGAATAAACGGCTTGTTTGACCGTCGTACGAGATCAAGTGCCTCGCGGTCACCCGGCGAAATACCCAGTGATGCGTCAACAACCAGAATGACCGCATCAGCGTCAAGAAGGGCTTTGGCCGTCTGGCCGCGTACATCGTCCCAGAGCAGGTCGCCTGGACGATCTTCGATACCGCCAGTGTCGACCAGCAGAAAATGCCGACCACCCCACTCTGCGTCGAGCGAGATTCGGTCCCTGGTGGTGCCGGGGATGTCAGACACGATCGCCATGCGTCGTCCTGCAAGACGGTTGAATAGCGTCGATTTCCCGACATTTGGGCGTCCGACTATGGCGATGACCGGCAGTTGCGAAGGCAAAAAGCTCTTACCTGATAAAGGATGAGGCTTAATCATCGCTCAGTAGACAGCACATCGCCAGCGTTAAGGCGATATTGGTCAGGCGGAACTGCTTACTTGAGCAAAGATTCGACCAGCGCAGCCTGTGCCCAGAGTCGGTTACCTGCCTGGTCGAAGGCAATGGACGAAGCGTGTTCCAGCATCCCGGCGGAAACTTCTTCACCGGGGTGGGCCGGCATGTCATGCATGAACTTCGCCCCGGAACCAGCCTTCGCCATTAGAGCGGGATTCACCTGGTATCCGGCGAAAACCTTGGCGCGCTCTGCCGCTTCCGCTTCCTGTCCCATACTTGCCCAAACATCTGTGTAGACGATATCGGCATCTTTCACAGCATCGGTTGGAGACGTTACCTGGTCAACGGAACCGCCTGCGGCTACACCGTAAGCGGTTGCACCAGAGATATCTGCATCAGTCAGTTCGTACCCGACAGGAGATGCGCAAACGAAGCTCCCGCCTGAACCCGCAACGGCATAAGCGAGCGACCGTGCAACGTTGTTGCCGTCACCGATGTATGCGACTCGCACGCCTTTCAGTTTTCCCTTGTGCTCAAAGATGGTCTGTACGTCCGCCAGCGCCTGGCATGGGTGTTCATAGTCAGAAAGAGCGTTCACCACCGGGATGGAACCTGCAGCCGCGAACTCATCGAGAACGGATTGCGAGAATGTGCGGATGATTGCAATATCCGCCATCTTCGAAACCACTTTTGCCACATCAGAGACAGGCTCTCGCTTGCCCAGGCCAACCTCGTCCGGCCCAAAATAGACCGGCTTGCCGCCCAGCTTCTCGAAACCAACCCAGAAGCTCAACTTGGTGCGGAGCGAGGGTTTTTCGAAAAGCAGCACAGCGTGCTTGCCGGTCAATGGCGTGCCGTGGTCACCGGCTTTGATAGCAATCGCGCGGTGGACGAGCTTCTCTATTGCGGTGGGTTCGATATCTGAGAAACGGAGAAAGCTACTGTTCATGTCGTGTCCGGTTGCGCTTCGCCTGGCTTATTGGAGTGCTGGTTTGAACTTAGGCAGCGTTATTTCGTCCGTTGCCTGTTCGAATACTACTTCCAGCGCCATGCCAATGCTAAGTGCTTCCGGGTCCGGCTCAATGCCGATTACTTGTGATGGCATCTTCACGCCTTCTGCAAGTTCCACGATCGCTGCAATGTACGGCACATCTCCCGCAAAGCCGCGATGCGGTGGCTGGTGGACTATGGTGAATGTGAACAGCGTGCCCTTGCCACTCAACTCCTGCCATTCAAGCGACCTGCCTGAGCAGTGTGTGCAAAACACCCGCGGGTAGAACTGGAATTCATGGCAATCAGTGCATCGCTGTGCAACTAGTTTGCCCATGGCCGCCTGTTCCCAGTAATGATCAGACTCCGGTTGCGGTACAGGCAGCGGCTTTGAGTATTCGGTAGCCATTTCTCAGGGCCTCCCCAGCACTACGGTTCCCGTCGATGACAGCAGCCCGCCCGTTCCGTGCGCCAGTGCCAGTTCGCAGTTCTTTATCTGTCGTTCACCGGTCTCACCACGTAGCTGGCGGACAGCCTCGACCACCGTGAAGATGCCGTACATGCCGGGGTGCGTGTAAGAGAGGCCGCCACCGTTGGTGTTCAGAGGGAACGAACCTCCCGGAGCGGTGACCTGGTCAGCCACGAAATCTGGCGCCGCACCCGGCTTGCAGAACCCGAGATTTTCCAGCGTTGCCATCACCGTGTAAGTGAACGAGTCGTAGATCATCGCAAGGTCAAGGTCGCTGTGACTCACCCCGGCCATTTCCAACGCCTGCGGCCCGGTGTTTCGCCCAAATGCGCGGGTCAAGTCAGGCATCTGTGAAATCATCGAATGGTCATGGCCTTCACCGGCACCCAGTATGGTCACTCCACCCTTGCGAGAGTTTTTCGCCCGCTCCGGCGTTGTGATGACGATGGCCGCTCCAGCGTCGGTCACCAGGCAACAGTCGACAAGATGAAACGGCCATGCCACCCATCGAGAGTCGTGATATTCGTCGAATGACAGCGGTCGGTCATAGAAGTACGCTTTTGGATTCAGGTTTGCCCATTTCCTCGTTGATACCGCAATCTCCGCCATAGCCTGTCGAGTGCGGTCTTCGCCGTATTCGTGCATGTACCTGCGACATGCGAGCGCGTACGAAACCGGCGGCCCAATGATCCCGTACGGGTACTCATACTGCATCATCGGCGCACCCGAATTGCGTGGAATCGGCGCCCGGTCTGACCGGCCAGATTGCCCGTGTGTAACCAGGGCCACTTCGCAATAGCCTGCCGCAATTGCCGCCATCGCATGTGCAACATGGATGACGAAGGATGAGCCACCAACTGATGTACTGTCGGTAAAACGCGGGTGTATGCCGAGGTACTCAGCTACGTCCAGCGTTGACCATCCGGCGGTGAACAGCGCGTCCACGTCGGACAGTGCCAGCCCTGCGTCATCCAGCGCGTTTAGAGCGGCTTCCGAGTGAAGTGCGAGTGGAGATTTATCCGGCACTTTGCCAATTGCGTCAGATTCGGCGACACCCACAATGGCCGCACTGCCTGAAAGGTTTTTCAATCGCTGGATGTTGGGCATCGAGGCTGTTCTCGGTAGTCGTAGCTGGGTGATTGGCAGACAGTAACATGCTGTGTCGCCATTCTCTACCGTTCGCTATCAACCGGTGGGTGCAACATCTTTGATGCGCGGCTTCAGGTAACCGGCGAAGAAGAAGCTCGCCATTGAAACAGCGAGCAGGGCAGAGGTCACCAGAAACGCTATCTCGTATTCGCCAGTGCGGTCAAAGACCTGTCCAGACATTATCGGTCCAACCACGGTCGGGATGATGACCGCAAAACTCATCAGGCCCATGATGCTGCCCAGGTTCCGCAAACCGAATGTCTCTGCAATGGCAAGTGGGCCAAGGGCACCAACGCCACCCATGCCGAGACCAAACACCATCAAGCCGCCCCATGCAATGGCCTGGTTCGGCGTGTAGATGAGCATTAGTAGTCCCGCAATTTGTAGTGCAACGATGATGACGTATGCATAAAGAGCAGTGATCGACTCACTGACCCGACCAAAGATGATCTTGCTGGACATGGCGAAGAAAGCGACTGTGGACACAGCAGCGGCAGCTTCCCCGGTGCTGAAACCAGTCTGCTCAAGATGCGGTACAAGCTGACTGGCGACGGCAGTGCGGGCAAACTGCTGCAACGTCATCCCGATCATGATTAGCCAGAACGCCCACAGCTTTGATGCCTCGCGGGTGGTCAAGCCTTCTCTCGCAGCGCGGGCAGCGTGTGCGGTGGCACCAGCCGGTGTCCAGCGTTTGCCAATCTCCTTCTCAACATCCTCCGGCCTGTCCCGTATGACTATGACAACCAGGACCATCAGCATCGCCATCATTGCGCCGATGTAGCCGAAGCCTGCCCGCCATCCGGCTGCTGCGATTAACCCTGCGACCAGCGGGACGGAGACCATCGCCCCAAAATTGTTCCCGGCAGTGACGAAACCCATCATCCGGCCGCGCTTGCCGGCAAACCACAGGGTCACGAGCCTTCCTGCCGGGAGATTCGTCACACCCGAGGTCCCGGCAAAGACAATCGCACTGAACAGGTAGAACTGCCAGAGATCATGCATCGTCGCCCTGAGCAGAAAACCGAGTGCTACCACTCCGAGTCCGATGGCCATTACCCAGCGCGCGCCAAATCTGTCCATCGAACGCCCCGCTATCGGGGCCATCACGCCGGTTAACACGCCCAGTGACATCGACACGTTTATCTGCGTACGCGTCCAGCCGAACTGGTCCTCAAGCGGGAGGATGAAAACCCCGAACGCAAATTGCGCCGTGCCAAGCACCGCCCCGAGCGAAAGGAATGTGACCGCGGCTATCGGCCAGCCGCGGTAGATGCCTGTGCCCACTGGTGCGGTTGTCGGCGTTCCTGTGTCACTGGTTGCGCTCAGTGGTTTATTTCTTTCGTCGCGATTACTTGCCTTTCAACGGGCGGGTGGTGCCCAGGGATCACTGCATTGGCGAGTATGGGGTCGACACCAGCAGCTGGTTGCGGACGTTCTTGACGATGATTCCGTTACGGTGGGACTCTTCGACAACCTTCGCCCATTCGGGGTCTGCACGGAACTCCTTCCATGCCTGCATACGGTGGTTGGCGTCCTTGAAACCGAGCAGGTACGTCAGTTCATTCGCGCTTGGGCCAACTTCGGTCGTCCAGTAACCAACGTTGACAATGCCGTACTTCTCGAACAGCTTCATCGTGTGGTTGGCAAACCTCTTGTTAAGGTCTGGCAGTTTACCGGGATAGCATTCGTAGATTCGCAGTTCGTAAATCATCTGTCACTCCGGGGTGTGGCGCTTCGTTGTGACAACAAAGTGTGCTGTCACTGGTGGGGTGATTCTGTGCGTGCCGCCGGACTGCGTCAAGGACGAGTTACGGAAGGACGGCCTCAATAGCTTTCACCACTGCATTTAGCAGCGGTGCATCCCGTTCAGGGTCTGTCGGCCACGCCATTGAGCTGATTGAGACGTATCCCTGCCGTAGCGCAGCCACGTCACAGTTTGTCGGCAGTGCGTCAAAATCCACGCCATCCGCAAGCTCTCTGAGAATCCAGTAGTACTGATCTTCGCCGCGCTGATCGATGCTCGTCTTATCTTCAAGGATGCGAGGGGCAGGGACTGTTATGCGTGCGCCTTTGAGTGGCCAGTCTTCCGCCCACGGGAAGTTCAGGTTAATAAGCGAAGGCTCATCATGGTCCAGTAGTTGTTCGACGGCGGCAGTTATGGCTTTCTGCAAGACCGGATGCGCCGGGTCAACGCCATGACCTATCGAGACGGCCATTGCACGCGCCCCGTTCAGATGCCCTGCGTAGGCCGCTCCAAGAGTGCCGGATACCAGCACGTTCGTGGTGACGTTGTTGCCGGGGTTGATGCCGGTAATCACGGCATCAACAGTACCCATCGCAAGTTCACGCAGGCCGACAACAACCGAGTCTCCCGGCATTCCCTGCACTGCATAGGCACGGACGCCTGGGATTTGCGGCTGTACCTCGTTTGCGCGAACCGGGTTGTGCAGCGTCATTGCAGTACCAACACCGCTGCAGTTCCGGTCAGGTGCAGATACGACGACTTCACCGAGCGGCTGGACGGCGCGGACAAGTTCCCACAGGGCCGGATGGTTGATGCCGTCGTCGTTGGAAATCAGGATTCTTTTTTCAGGCATTGTTTTCCCCGGCTCATCTATGAGATCTGTTGTCAAATGAGGCTGATCTACTTCACCAGCCCTGCGAGTTCTGCGAGAGTCAACGTGAATGGTGCTGCGGAGTCTGGTTCAGGCAAAACAGCGTCGTTGGCGGTCAGTGAGTCAAGATACTGCCGGGTTGTGAAGAAAACCAATTGGCCGGAACGTACTTCGGATAGAGACGGGCGCCCATTGCCGCTCCAGAGCACCGGGCCGTAGTCTGTCGGGTACTCAAGTGGCCGGAGCCTGCCTTTCAGGAACAGAACGTATTCCCGCCCTGCCCAGTACTGCAGCGGAGTGCCCGTGCCATCGACGAACTCTCCGTTCTCGCCGGGCTCAAACGCCACCCACAGCTTTTCTTCGGCATCGATTGTCCCTTTCAGTGTTTCGAGAACTTCGAACTGGCGGAACAGGACGCCCGTGGTGCTTACGACGCCGGTCTCGTTATCTGTGTGATCAATTGACACGGTGATGGAATCAACAAACGTCGCCCTGATAATCCGGTCGGATGTTGTTGTCATGTCACTGGCAGAGGTCCAGTCCTTGTCCTGCTGTTTGGCCGTTGGCATAGTGCAGCTCACGAAAACGAGGCTGAGCATTGCCAGTAACCACAATGCTTTTTGGCTACGCGATGTAAGAACGAGGCTATGCACTTGCGAATTAATCTTCCTTGATTAGTGAGCGACAGTGCTGACAAGAGTAACGGTCAAAATGACTTTCGACCGGTGTCATGTTCAACGGACAATGCAGGATTTGTGTACCAAAACGGGTGAACGACACAATCTTGCGTTAAGATTCGGCCCGCGAACAACTAACCCGGAACTGGATGAGAACACACCATGGCCAAGCGAATAAACCGTGCTATTGAACTGCTCGCTGAAGACCAGCCGATCTACTACGACGGTGGACACACGGGCCATGTGCTGACTTACGAACAAGGTAAAAAAGACGCACACACCTGGGCTGATTACATAAATGTTGGCATGGAGCACGGCTCATTCAACATGGCCGGGTTAGATGAATACATGCGCGGGCTCATAGACGGCGGGCCGACCAAATCCGGCCACCGGACTCCACCGATTATTGTCGAGACACCAGTCGAAGGTTCATCGGAAGACTACATCCGGTACAACGCATGGCAGTTCCGCCAGGTCCTTGCCCGCGGTGTCCACGGAATCCTGCTGTGCCAGGCTGAAACCCCTGACGCAGTGCGAGCGTTCGTAGAGTCATGCCGTTACCCAATCAACATGACAGGGGTTGGAAAAGGTCTTGGACGCGGAACTCGCGGCACCGGGTCACAGCCAACTTCAGCCCCGGTATGGGGCGTGAGCGCAAACGAGTATGTTGACAAATGTGACCCGTGGCCGCTCAACCCGGATGGTGAACTGCTGCTCGGTGTGAAGATAGAGACTGTGCGCGCGTTGTCCAACGTCGAGCAGACACTAACCGTGCCGGGACTTGGATTCGCCGAATGGGGGCCGGGAGACCTGCACATGTCTTTCGGCATTCGGCGTGAACCCGGTCAGCCGCTTGACCCTCGTCTTGTGGAAGCCCGCGAGCGCGTGCGTGATGCCTGCAAGGCGAATGGCCTGGCATTCCTAGACGGCTGCACGCCTGACGACATCGAAGCCAAGATAGACGAGGGCGTCAGGGTTGTAGCCGGGCATCGTGAAGATACCGCTGTGAAGGGACGCAAGTACACGAAGCGGACCATGCCGGTGTAGGGAAAGCCGAGTTCACGCAGGCAGCACGTCTTTGAACAGGCGCAGCAGGTTACCACCTGTGATCTGGTCAATCTGGCTCTCGCTAAACCCTGCCTGCTCCAGTGCCGGTAGCAGGTTTGGCATCTCGTCGCTGTGTTCGAGGCCTTTCGTCCACGAAATACTCTCCTGCCCGGTATTCCGCAGGTAGTTGCGGTCGCGTTCCGGGTTGCCAAGAATCCAGTCAGGACCGAGCCCCACAACGTCGATACCGCCAATATCCACTAGGTACTTTATCTGCCGGATTACGTCGGGGATTTCGGATTGCCTATCGTCTGTGCCAAGTACTAGCCGTGAGCAGAAGTGAACACCAATCACCCCACCGTTGTCCGCCATGGCACGTATCTGTTTATCCCACAGGTTTTGCAGCTTGTTAGCGAGCTTGCGTGACCCGCTGTGAGAGTTCAGTATCGGTTTGTTGGTCACTTCCAGGACATCGGCAATGGTCTGCGGTGCCGAATGTGACACATCAACGATGATCCCAAGCTCGTTCGCGCGACGGATCACCTGTTCCCCGTACTCCGTCAGTCCCGGCTGATCAACCTCGTTCTCGTTCGTCTGGCATGCACCGATAAGATTTCGCATCGCCCAGTTCAACTGCACATGTCGCAGACCCATCCAGTACCACGCATCTACCAGCGAAACATCGGCACCCAGGATTTTTCCACCTTCGTTGCCGAGCAGGATCGCCAGATCGCCATTTTCAGACGCCGCTGAAAGATCACCGAACCTGCGAACAACGCGAATCCTGTTTGCCGGATCGACCGCAATCGCATGTACGCGTGCTGCCGCAGCGAGGCCGCGTTCGAGAAATCCGTTGTACGAGTAATAGGCGGCTTCATATTGCTCGCGGGTCGGAGCTTCGATCCATGAATCGACCGTGAGGTGCAGTATCTTGCCGGCCATGCCTCCCTTGCGGTCACGTTCAAAATCTTCGGCCCTGTCCATGTGGTCATGCGCAACGTAGATTGGTCCGGCCATCTCTGCCCGTCCTTTTATGCAACAGCGGTTGCTGTCATCGGTTCGGCTATGCTTGTAAGCCAATTCACCCAAGCTTGACTATATGCGGCGCGGATATCAACATCCCCAACCTGCAACAACCTGTCGCCACCTGATGCCATTTATGGCCGAACGCTCTTTTCGACCTGCACAATGACATTCTTCCAGTCACTCGCCGCAATACTCGTAGTAGCAGCTATCGCCAGCTACATCAACGCACGCTATCTGCGCTGGCCACCGACGGTCGGGCTGCTTGTCATATCTTTGCTCGGCTCGCTCGCCGTCATACTGCTCGGTTCGATCGGAATCATTTCCCTGTCCGACGCCGAACACATCGTCGAAACCATCAACTTCGAAGACGTATTGCTGAATGGGATGCTGGCGTTCCTGCTATTTGCCGGTGCGTTGCACGTTGATCTCGACAGGCTCCGAATCCAGAAATTTGTGATCACCATCATGGCGACTGTAGGTGTCGCCATGGCAACGTTCATCACCGGTACGCTGTTCTGGCTCGGTGCAGGCCTGATTGGTATCGACCTTCCGTACAAGTGGGCACTGCTGTTCGGTGCGCTTATTGCACCTACTGATCCGATTGCAGTGATAGGAATCTTGAAGAGCGTCCATGCGCCGAAGAGCCTTGAGACCAAGATTGCCGGTGAATCACTCTTCAATGACGGCATAGCGGTCGTCGTTTTCCTCACCATCCTTGCGACAGTCGAAGGCCACGCCGAACCCACGTTCGGGCACATTTCACTGTTCTTACTTGAGGAAGCCGTTGGTGGCGCCGCACTGGGGATAGTGTTGGGTCTGATTACCTTCTACCTGATGCGTTCACTTGATGATTACGCCACCGAGTTGATGCTTACGTTGGCCCTGGTCACAGGAGGTTACGCTCTCGCTGTTGCCATTCATGTGTCCGGGCCTATAGCCGTGGTTGTTGCTGGTCTCATGATAGGAAACCATGCTCGTGAACTTGCCATGTCAGCAATCACCCGCGAGCACCTGGACACATTCTGGGAACTTATCGATTCAGTGCTCAACGCCGCACTGTTCATCCTGATTGGCCTGGAAGTAATCGTTATCAGCGTGACTTCTTCGGCTGTGCGGCTTGGGATGCTGGCGATTCCAATAATCCTGCTGGCAAGGTTCGTCAGCGTGTCATTGCCAATCACCCTGATTCGCCTCACGTCAAACCGCGTATTCAGCAACGGCGTCATCCGGATAATGACATGGGGTGGGTTACGCGGCGGAATATCGATAGCACTGGCGCTGTCCCTCCCACCCTCTGAGCACCGGGATGTGCTGCTGACCGCGACCTATATCGTCGTCGTGTTCTCGATCATTGTGCAGGGCCTGACGTTCGGGAAGCTTGTGAAGTCCATTGAGACGCCGCCGGATCCAGAACTGGATATTGAGCCGGTCACGTTGCCGTAAGTTCAGTCTTCCAGCTCAATGAGACGGACGAGGCCGTTGTGCCAGTTGTAGCCGTGCGGCGTCCGCTCCGCATTAA
Organism: Chloroflexota bacterium; assembly: GCA_030831265.1. Lineage (GTDB taxonomy): Bacteria > Chloroflexota > Dehalococcoidia > Lucifugimonadales > Lucifugimonadaceae > JAJCYX01. Next base: position 4,527 of record JAURLM010000255.1, on the reverse strand, counting down.
TTGCCGGGCTGCTCCAGTAGTAGAGGATTAGCGACCGGGCTTCGGCATGGAACTCTTCGATGACGTTGCCGAAGTAGTCTGTGAGCCTGCCCAGCAGTTGTCCTGGCTCCACGACGTCACCTTCCTTGATAGCTGGAAGAAAGACGCCGCTCGTTGATGCGTTTAGCTGCTTGCCGCGTCCCTTGAGTAATTTCTGCGCGGGGCGTACAGGCGCTCCTTCAAGCATGCCAACGGTACGCAGCGCTGCAATAGCACCGTCGTAGTGGATGCGCGTGTCCTTCTCGGTTGGAACGCCTTGCTTGCCGACCTCCACCCAGATATTAGCCACGCCGGCTTCCACCAGTGCCAGGCAAAACGCGGGAATTGTCGCTGGCTCGTAGCGCGGCTCGATGTATGGCACGTCGTAGCCAAGTGCAAGGTTGTACGAACTCTCCTGCACCAGTTTTGGGCCGACCATCGGTATCGGGACCCACGGGTATAGCGCCTGTGCCATCTCGCCTGCATGTGCATCTATGAGATAGCTGGATTCGGAAACTATGCCGAACAGCGTGTCCGCAAGGCATTCGGAATACGTGCCACCGGGATTGCCGGGCCGCTGGAAGTGCAACTCTTTTTGATCAACCGGATTCAGCTGCATGTTGCGTTCTATGAAGGCGCGCGTTGAGATGACAGGAATCACTATCAAGCGACCCTTCAAATCCCCCGGCTGAACCGTCCGGACAAGTCGCTGCGCAGCGAGAATCCCTGAATATTCACCGGCATGCATGCCTGACATCACGGTGAACGTTGGCCCCGGCTTTTCACCTGTAATGACGGCGACCGGAATCTCGATCTTCTCTCCTGAGTGATGCTGCCGGGTGACAATAACTTCCTGTTTGCCGGGGCGGGAATCCCATTCCAACTGTTCAAATGGCACATGCTTGCTCATGGAGGGAAGAATACGCCACGTCGCAGGCTGTTGTATCACGGAGCATCACATGAATCCCTTCTGGAACCAGCGTTTTCGCAGCGCACTTCAGCTATGCTCTGCCAGATAAGACCGCGGGAGATGCAAACATGAAGATCACCAAGATCGAAACTATTCACGTCGACGAGTTCTGGCACGTCATGTGGGTTCGCGTCCACACCGATACAGGTCACATTGGCCTGGGCGAGACGTGGTATCTGCCGCGGGCAGTCTCGTCAGTCATTCACGAAATCTACGCTCCAAGCATCATCGGGCAGGATCCGATGAACCGCGAAGGTATCTGGGCTTATCTTTTCGGCATGGCTGAAGGCTTTGGCTATGCCGGAGCCGAATTCCGTGCCCTGTCAGCACTCGACATTGCGCTCTGGGACATTGCCGGGCAGGTTGCAGGACAACCCATCTACAACATGCTCGGTGGAAAAGTGCGAGACAAAGTCCGCATCTACAACACCATCGGCAGCTACGGCGATATCCAGGACGATGAGTTCGAACGTCGTGATCCCGTCGGCCTCGCCCAGAGCCTGATCGACGAAGGCATCACCGTGATGAAGGCGTATTACCTCGCCGAGACCGGCCAGGAAACCGGTGGGAACTTCATCAGCGCTCGCCAGATAAAAGATGCGCTCAAGCCGCTGGAGAAACAGCGAAAAGCGCTTGGTGACCAGATCGAGATAGCGCATGACGGCGGTGGTCTGTGGCAGCTTGCGCCCGCTATGCGCATAGTGAAGGCGATGGAACAGTACGACATCTTCTGGCAGGAAGAGATGATCCGCCCGGTGAACGTGGAAACGCACCTGAAGCTGGCGGCTGAGACATCAACTCCCATCTGCGCTGCAGAGCGACTGTTCTCCAAGTGGCACTTCCGTGACTTCATCGAAAAAGGCGCGGCAGAGATAGTCATGCCTGACCTCATCTGGACAGGCGGTATCACCGAGACGAAGAAAATCGCCACGCTCGCCGAGACGTACCAGACGCCGGTCGCTCCCCATGACTGGACCGGTCCGGTGAATGTTTTCGCATGCTCCCACATCTCCATGTCGTGCCCGAACGTGATCGTGCAGGAGACGAACCGTGCCTACTATCGCGGTTGGTATGACAAGTTTGTCGAGCCGAACCTGGATATTCGTGATGGCTATCTATATGCGACTGAGGAGCCCGGACTTGGAACGCGACTTAAGGCAGAAGTGTTCGACCGGCCCGATGTGCATGTAGAGGTCACGGACGAGGGGCGAGACTGGAACTGGGCAGGGTTTGTCGACCCCGGCCAAAAAATCGCTCACTACTACCAGCCAAAAGTGCCGGGACAAGGGCTGTAAGTTCCCCTGATGCAATGAGAGAAACTCTGCGGAACGTGGTTGGACGCTTCCTCGGCATATCAAAAGCCGCGGTCTGCGCGCTCGGCCGAAACGTGCGTTAGCCGCCTTCTCGTAAAAAACACGCGAAAAGCCCGTCGGTGGATGCTCTACCGACGGGCTTCGTTTACCGCAGGGGACTGGAAACTACAGAGGCAGGCTGATTCGTTCGCCTGACTGCCACGCCATCTGAACGGCGTCTGTGAACTCCATGTATTTTACGCTGTCCGTGAAGTTTGAACGAGTCACCGGTTCAATTCCGCGGATTGCGTTTATGAACTCTTCCTCAACTCGCCACCCGCCCACTTTGTTCTCCGGCACAACGATTTCGCTCATGGCAGAATCGCTGCGCTTGCCACCCATGATGCGGAGTGTGGGTGAGCCAGGCTGAGTAAAGTCCGGTGTGTCGATGTGAATCGTCCCGTCATCACCGAATATCCACAGGTCGAATGGCGGCTGGTGCGTGCCGATGGCCGTGGCAACCGACATATTTACGGTGCCACCGCCTGCAAGCGTGTACAGAATGTCCAGCTGGTCAGGAATCGTCATCTCGACGCGCCGACCTTCAGCATTCTTCCTGTGCTTGACGATGGTCTGGCCCTGCGCCTGCACGGATGAAGCGTGACCGACGAGCCTCATAAGGTTCTCGTACCAGATGCCCATCGTCATAACGTTGTTTCCGGACAGGTCACGATCATGGCGCCAGTGAACAGGCGTGTTCGTGTCCGGCCAACCGCGCTCGTTGAAGACTCGTGCATTGACATGCAGGACATTGCCGACGTAGCCATCAGAGATCAGGTCGATCAGGTGCTGTTCGGCGGTCATCATGTGTGGCGGCGGGACTACCTGCGTGATGAGATCTGGGTTCGCTCGTGATGCATCAAGCATCTCGTGGGCTTCGTCCGAGTTCATCGCCATCCGAGCCTCGCAGAGCACATGCTTCCCCGCTTCGAGTGCTGCCAGGGTCAGAGTGCGGTGCATGTAAGGCCATGTGCCTATGCAGACGGCGTCAATATCGTCATCGTCGATCAGGTCCACCCAGTCTGCATACGCTTTGCTGATCTCGTATTCATCAGCAGCGCGCTGGCTTGATGCCATTGAGCGGTTTGCGACACCGGCCAGTTCCACGCCGGGCATCGCCCTCAGTCCGGGAATATGTCTGCGACCGGTGTTTGCCCCGGCACCGATAAACCCGACCCTGATGATGTCATCTGCCATATCTGTCTCCTCGGACGCGCATCTGTATTCACATATTGTTGCTGCGAACGCAAGATTATCCGACAACTCGTTAACTCGCCACGCGCTCGAGTTCAAGACCATGAATGATGGGTGACACATCGGACCACCTGCGTGACAATGGGTGTCTGGTTCGGTTCCGTACCCGTAACAACAATCAACAGGTGGCGTGAGACTTGGCAATTGTTTCGAAAGATGTCCAGTTCACTGGTGAAGGCGTTCAGATCCAGTGGTCAGACGGCCGGACATGCACCTTCCCGTATCGATATCTGCGCCTCCAGTGCGCCTGCGCTTCCTGCATTGAAGAGATGACCGGACGAAAGCTGCTCAACGTGGCTTCGGTTCCCTCTGACATCATCGCAGTCGAGTACATCCCCGTCGGCAAATACGCCCTGCAGTTCCTGTGGTCAGACGGCCACGAAACCGGCATTTACCCGTTCCAGATGCTTCAGCGCCTCGCAGAACATGATCCCGCTGTGGTCTGTTCGTAAGCCTTGGCCATGTCCTTCCCCACATCGGTCTCACATCGGTGTAAATTGTGCGCATCGACGGGGTTACGCTCTAAACAGCCTCTATCGCTGCCTGTTGCAAAGGGATGTGCCATGACTGACCGTGATGATGGACCGAAGCTGACTCTTTCTATCCTGGACACAGAAGAATCCACGCTCCGACGGGTCAAGCAGCTTGGCGTCAAATACATTCACATGAGCCCCGGAGACGGCGTTTCCACATCCAGCCGGTTTGGAATGGCTTCACTCCCGTGGACAGAAGAAAGCCTGGGTGCACGGGTAAAAGCACTCGAGAAGGCCGGGCTGAAGCTGTTCGCTCACATGATTAGCGGATTCCCGGATGCGGTTTTCGGTCGACCGAACAAAGACCGAGACATTGAGAACGTCATCAAGTCCATCAAGGTCGCTGGCAAGCTCGGTGTTCCGGTCGTCGAGTACAACTGGTACGCTCACCGGATAGTCG
>JAURLM010000254.1 GCA_030831265.1 Chloroflexota bacterium | reverse complement strand
TGCCATCAAGGAAGCCCAGAAGATGAACGCTGAAGGTCGAAGCGCACTGATAGACGTGAAGACGCAGCAGGAATTGAAATTCAGCGCATACCCTAACTAAACGTTAGCGTTCTTCCGAATTATCGTTTGATATGAAGAGAGGGCGGCGAGGTGACGATCCGCCCTCTCCCTCGATGTCCTCCGTCTGCGGTAAGAGGTTAGTCTTTGGCCGCAGGCGGGGGCACGACTAATACTGGCAACCCTGAAGACCGGACAACTTTGTCCGTCACGCTGCCTAACACCCAACGCTTGAACCCGGATTCACCGCGGGTGCTCATGACGATCAGCGGCCTGTCCATGGACTTTGCAAGGTCCAGGATGCGTCCTGCAGGTGCACCTGTTACGACCACCGATCGAGCTTTTATTCCCAATTTGTCTGCCCTGGCCACGAACGGCTCCAGTGAAGTTTCTGCTGCCTTCCTCTGGAACGAAAATCCGTAGTCAGACGAGAACGCTGCTGCATCCATTGCGGTAACCCCGTAGTACGGATACTGGACAACCCTCGCAAAGACGACCTCCGCACCGATTGCGGTAGCAAGGTCTAACGCAATAGCAACAGCGGTTGCAGATCGCTCTGATCCATCTAGCGGCACAAGAATCTCATCGGGCTGCCCAGTAGCACCAGAGAATGCACTCAGGTGCTCGGGATGCACAGCCATCACCGGGATGTGCGCACTGTGCAGTACACGATCCGTCACGCTACCGAGAACGCCTCGTGCCAGCGAAGACCCACGGTGCGTGGCCATCGCTATCAGGTCACAACCTTCCTGTTCAGCGTGTTTGACAATCTCCGTGGCAGGATCACCCATAATGGCTTTCCCGGACGCCTTCACGCCAATCGAGTTCATCTGGGCAGCTTCGCGATCCACATAGGCTGCGGCCTGTTCCATAACGCGATCCAGGATCTGCGTACCGAATGCCGGTGCATGCTCAACATGCCCACCGTGACCCGGAGCGATTAATGGTCCGCTGACCATCCCGGCGGCACCGGAGACACCGATCCCCGGATCATATCCCGGTTTGTCGTATGGACCGGGACGACCCGGAATCATGTGGTTGTCTTCAGCAGTAGAATCTGGGAGTTCGATCTTTTCAGGATCGACAATTGTCAAAAGTTCGACTTCTGCATGCAATGGATCTGCAATCCCGGCAACCCAGCCGCCGATTTTTTCGGCATTTTCAGAGCCATCCAGCGGTACAAGGATCTTCTTGACACTCATATCGGTTCCTCCCAGAAGCGAACTAACGTGTGTCCCCGTTCACCCGCAGAGGATTCACAGTAATCGTCGCTACCACCACGATATCAAGCGACAAGTGATTCCTTACCGAATCGAACTATTTTGTGCATGAATAACACATGAGATTCTCATGAAGTATTGTGTGATACCCACATAAACAGGTTTTATCCCGCGTGAGGAATCTGTGAGGGTTCCTCATATATCCCGGGCATTCGAAGCAATCCTGTGTACATTCCGGGTGAGAGTTACACTGCACTGGAAGCCATTAAGCATCGCGGCTGGATTGGGAGCGGCAAAGGTGACTGACATTTCAAGATTCAGGGTTCCGCCTGAAAAGGCCCGGTGGACCATTGATCCAGCCAGCCTTCCTTTCTCATGTACCGATGAGATAAAGCCACCGGGTACGTTCATCGGGCAAAATCGCGCCGTACAGGCGATTGAATTTGGGCTGGGGATGGAAGCTCCCGGATACAACATTTTTGTCACCGGCCTTTCAGGCACGGGCAAGAACAGCGTCATTCGCACACATTTGGAAGCTGCCGTAGAACGTCGCTCAGCGAAATCCAATGGCTACGAATTTCATGACTGGGTTTACGTGCATAACTTCGATGCACCGGATCGTCCTTCGGCGGCCCAGCTGCCACAGGGAATGGCAACGGAACTTGCACAAACAGCGGACCAACTGCTGCAGGTAGTCCTGAAAGACCTGCCAACAGCGCTGAATGATGACACCTACACCGATCAGGTCAGGAAACTTCAGGAACAGGCAACCGAATCACGGCGTGACGTGATATCTGAAGTTGAGCGTGCCGCCGGTCAATCGGGATTCATTGTGCAGGCCGGACCCGCCGGTATCGTAGTTCTTCCAAAAGTTGAAAACCGTGCAATGACGCAGGAAGAGTACCTCGCGCTACCCGCTGAACAGCAGAAGAAGCTCGAAGAGGTACGGACTGAAATAACTCGGCAGGTCGAGTGCGCCACTGACCAGATCCGCCACAACGAAATAGAGAACATGGGGAAGCTCGCAGAACTCCAGCGAACCGCTACCGAATCTGCGATTGGCCCTGCGTTCGATGCAGCCATCAAGAAGTTCAAGGATGCCGGTGCGGATGACGCAGCAACTTATCTTGAAGGGCTGAGAACCTACTCCCACGAAAGCGCTGGACAGATCATCAACGGAGTTCCCGGTGAGACTGGTGAGCCGGGTGCTCACCCATTTGTAGACCCCAGGCTCCCGTTTCGCGTCAACGTGTTTGTGAATAATGCGGGCCGTACCAGTCCCGCCATTATCAGGGAAGACAATCCGACTTACAGCCACCTGTTCGGTGCTATCGACAGGCGCCCGACGATGGGCACATATGTCACAGACCACATGATGCTGCGTCCCGGGAGCCTCGTGCAGGCAAACAACGGTTACCTCGTGCTGGATGCCCGGCTTGCGATCAGCCACGCTGCCGTATGGCCCGCCCTGAAGCGAGTACTGAAAGGTGGAGAGGTTCGACCGGAAGACCCGGAAGACCTAGTACCGGGTTTCATCGTCCCTCAGCCGCTGCGGCCAGAGCCGATACCGATCCAGGTCAAGGTGGTGCTGACCGGCGAAGCAGACATATACCAGTTGCTTGCCGCGTACGACCCTGACTTCTGGGAGATATTCAAGGTGAGGGCTGACCTTAATCATCAGATTGAGCTTAGTGATGACATTCTTCAGGCCTATTCGCAATGGGTCTGCGGCATATGTAACCAGGATGACCTGAAACACTTTTCGGCAGATGGCGTACTAGCCGTGATCGAACATTCCATGCGACTGGTCGACAGCCAGGAAAAGCTCAGCGCTCGTTTCGGACTGCTCGTCGATATTGTGCGGGAAGCTGCCTACATAGCTGAATCTGACACATCGAACACCACGGAAGGTCGGCATGTCGAAGCAGCGCTGGACGGTCGCCGTTTACGTGCTGGCCAGGTTTCCGATCTCATGCAGCAGCGCCTGCTGGAAGGAACCATCAAGGTTGACCTCGAAGGCGAAAAAGTCGGTCAGGTCAACGGCCTTGCTGTCTACAGCGCAGGTGACGTCGTTTTCGGCAAACCATCACGCATCACGACGCAGGCATTTATGGGCAGCGACGGCTTCATCAACATCGAACGAGAAGTTGCCCTGAGCGGAAGCTCGCATGACAAGGGAGTCATGATCCTCGCCGGTTATCTCGGCAAGCGCTTCGCCCAGGAATTCCCGCTGTCAGTCAACATATCAATAGCGTTCGAGCAGTCTTACGGAATGGTCGACGGAGACAGTGCGTCATCGACAGAGCTCTATTCGATCCTCTCAGAGTTGTCCAGCGTGCCCATTAAGCAGAACATCGCGGTGACCGGATCCGTCAACCAGAAGGGCGAAATACAGGCGATCGGCGGCGTAAATGAGAAGATTGAGGGGTTCTATGACCTCTGCAAAGCCGCAGGGAAACTTGGCGAAACCGGTGTGATGATCCCGAAATCCAACGAGCGAAACCTGATGCTGCGTGCGGATATCGTTGAATCCATCAGGGCCGGAGAGTTTCACGTCTACTCAGTGGCGACAGTTGAAGAAGGTGTCGAAGTTCTGACCGGGGTCGAAGCTGGAACACCAGACAGCGAAGGCCAGTTCCCGGATGCCTCAGTCAATCGACTGACAGCAGACCGGCTCCGGAAATACGCTGAAAATTTCCGGGATTTCATGAACCCGACCCAGCGTATAAGCCAATGACTGTGAAAATCCTCGTCGCTTCACAATCCGACGCACATACCCTCGCCGAGCTCCAATACCTGAGCCACACGACAGCGTTTGCCAAATTCGCGTCGCCTGAGTGGGTCAGTTCACGGTCGTTGCTCGCTTACGAAAAGCAATGGGATGAGTTCTTCAGTGACACACAGTCAACAGACAACGTGTCTCGCGCGTGGAAGGCTGAAGACAAAGGCGCAGTGGTAGGCATGGTAAAGATCAGCCCGGCCAACGCTGCCGAAGCGCACCTCGCCAGCATGCACGTGCATCCTGAACATCACCGACGCGGCATCGGCTCTCTGCTCATGGACGGAGCGGTCAAGTACATGAAGGAAGCCGGGTTCGAGATTGCCTCGCTGGGTGTTATCCAGGGCAACACCGAGGCTCGTTCCATGTACGAACAGCGCGGATGGACTGTGCACGAACTACAGGACACCGGCATCGAAGGCGTACCGATCGCGATCTATCGCCTGCCCCTGAAATAACCAGGCGCAGGCCACGAGGACTAGAACTCGTAACCTGCGCCAAACGCCGCTGACCGGGCCAATCTGCACGGGGAGCCCGGCCAACGGGCTAATATCAAACACTGCATTTACTGGACACCAACGGTGATCTTCTTCTTGGACTTGGCCTCCGCCTTTTTCGGCATCGTCACCTTCAGGACCCCATCTTTGTACGACGAGGTAGCACCCTCTTCGTCAACCGTGTCAGGCAACCTGATGGACCGGTAGAAAGAGCCCTCACTGCGCTCCTTCAGCAAGTAATCCTTCTTCTTCTCCTCGAATTCGGTCTTCGTCTCTCCCTTAATGGTGAGCGTCCCGTCTTCGATCTCTACCTCGATCTCCTCAGGTTTCATACCCGGTATAGAAGCCTCGACCACCAGCATGTCTCCGTCTTCTCGGACATCCAACGGCACCGACCATTTTTCGTCGCCGTTTCCTGACATCCAGAACGGACTCGGCCACTTTCCCCACAGGTTCGACATGCGATTTTCCAGTTTTCGCAGTTCGTTAAACGGCTCCCACTTCTGCATAGTCATGGCTTACCTCCTCAGGACTATTCCCAGCAGGTTCTGCACAACAGGCATGGATCCCGTGCACAATCCACAACTAGCCATGACAATCATCAATCACACTATGTGAACAGCCTGTGAGATTGCATGTACATCGCATGATGGTCATGTGAGCGCGTTATCCTCACAGCACCGGTAAGATATTCGTCCAGACACAAAACCAGATGAGGACTGACAGGTTTAGTCCCGGCAATAACAGGTATCAGAAGCGCTTATGAAAACCACCGGATTCCGCACCTTCGCCCTCGGCACACCGTGGCGCAATCTCTCCTACATCGTCATCGAAACAGATGAAGGCATCACCGGTGTTGGTGAGGCACGCGTACTTGGCAAGACACACACCGTCGCCGAGTACCTGAAGGACGTCGAGCGTCACTTCATCGGCCACGACCCATTTAACATCGAAGCCCTGTACCGACGTATGACGCTGCTTGACTTCGGTAAGCCGGGTGAAGTCGTCTACACCGGACTCGCCATGGTTGAACTGGCGTTCTGGGACATCATTGGCAAGGCGACCGGCCAGCCGGTCTACAAGTTGCTCGGAGGCCAGGTGAAGGACCGTGTCCAGGCGTACGCGAACGGCTGGTACACGGTCGAACGTGAGCCTGCGCAGTTCGCGGCTGCCGCCCAGAAGGTGATGGACAGCGGCTATCGCGCCATGAAGTTCGACCCGTTCGGCAACGGCGACATGGAGCTTGAGCGCAGTGAGTTCTACAAGTCGCTGGACCTGATCGAGGCGGTGTCATCAGTCACCGGAACTCGCGCCCAGATGATGATCGAGATGCACGGCAGGTTTGCGCCCCACCAGGCACGAGAAATCGCACGGCACATCGAGAAATACAACATCGGGTGGATTGAGGAGCCGGTGCGCCCCGGCGACACTCCTGCCATTAGCAGGCTACGAGATCACACGTCGCTGCCCATCGCCACAGGGGAGCGATTGTACGGAGCGCCGGAGTTCCGTGAGATATGGGCGAACGGCGGAGTCGACATCCTGCAGCCGGACATCACGCAGTCCGGCGGTATCTTTGAGACGAAGAAGGTGGCGTCTACCGCAGAGATCTACTCCATCATGGTCGCACCGCACAATGTGGGCGGTATCGTCTCCACAATGGCCGCCCTGCACCTGTGCCTGACGCTGCGCAACACGAAGATTCTTGAGCACTTTAATGACTTCGCTGATCCGCACGTGAAGAAAGCCGGAACTGGCTACCCCGAAGTGGTTGACGGCTATTTCCCCGTGCCAGACAAGCCGGGCTGGGGCATTGAGCTGGACGAGGATTTCATCCTTTCGCAGCCGCCTGCACGAACTAAGTCCGGCGTGATCGCTGACCCCGGCCTGAACATGTTCGTGAACTCCAACTGGGCGCGCCGAGGCCAGCAGCAATAGCGGATGAGACATCGACGGGAGCCGGTGCTTACAACAGCCCGGCTTCCGTCATTGCTGCCTTTAAGCGAGAATTCTCCGCATCGCTTAACGCGGTCGAAGGGCGTCTCGGCTGCGTGCCCTCGTAACCAAGCAGGTTCATCGCTGCCTTGATGCCGGCTGCACCACGGCTCAGCACCAGCCAGTCTGCGTTGTTGAGCCGCTTCTGCATCTCCTGGGCCTTCGCAAGTTCGCCATTCATCACCAGCGTCAGCATCTCGATAGTTTCGGCTGCCGCGATGTTGCCGAACATCAGGCACGCACCGTTCGCCCCAATCGCCGCTCCCGGCAACAGCAGCACACCGTTGCCGATCCAGAACTTCTTGTCGGCGGGAACATGCATGCGCGTCATCGACTCAAAGCGTATGTTTCCGCCCGCTATGTAGCCATACACGTTGTCCATCTCGCACACTGCACCGATCATCTCCGGAGACCCGGCAGCCAACGGAAGACTCTGACCGAACATACCCGGTGCGGGTTGGTTAATCAGCACCGCAGGAACCGGCAGGCGCGGGATCATCTCATCAAAGTATCCACGCACGTTGTCAGTCAGCCGCGGAATTCGCACGCGCACCAATTCTGCACCGGCTTCCGCAAGAGTTTCCGCTGTCCGCAGTGATTCGGTTACCGAAGGGTTATCGATACCACCGACAATGAACTTCTGGCCGTTCCTTGCCCGGTTTACAGCACGGATGATGTCCAGTCTTTCCTGTTCACTGAGAAACGCTTCTTCGCCATTCTCCGAGTTAAGCATGAAGCCAGAAAGCGGAGTTTTAAGCCAGCGCTCCGTGTTCCGCTCGACGGCCGCAATATCCACGCGGTCATCCGCCGTGAACGGCGTAGGACTTGGGGCGATGACAATCGGGTCGGCAACTGGAACGGGCAACAGAAATTCTCCTTCGACTAACACTGCGATCAGGCAGCAAAGCTTACCGCAACAATCTTGAACTTAAGTCAATCAAGACCATGTGAATTCATGAACGAATCTGAGAGCCCTGTTGCGGGAATCCCCTAAAAGATGTGTGCAATTTCTAGTACCAAACTGTTGCAGGCCGGTATGCAGCAGCAGGCGATGGACTTCAAGGTGAAAAGGTGACTGTTTGGTAACTCGTGAACTATTTCACTTTCCTCTGCCCTCTAGTGACCTCGATTACAGTCTTCTCAATATCTGAGTTCAAAAGGTGACAAAATGAACCTCAGCATCCGCGCCCAACTCATTGGTGGGTTTTCCATCATCGTTGCGCTTGTCGTAGCCGTGCTCGCAGTTTCGTACTGGGGCATGAACTCGATGGGCAACGCAAGGCACGAAATCACTGACGTAGACGTTCCTGCAGAAAAAGCTGTAGGACAAATCGAAGTTCTCGTGCTTGAGCAGACCGTGTATTACTTGGATTACATGGTAGCTCGAGATCCAGAGAGTCTCGAAAAGATCGACCACAGCAAGTCCGAAATAGAGGGACAGATAGTCGCCCTGCATGATCTTTTTGGCAATGACCCGGCAATCGACGGGGACATAACTTCCTTCCACGAGTCCTACAACGCGTTTGTAGATGAAGGTGACCTGTTCCTTGAGGAGATCAACCACACTGCAGAGGGCGAGATAACCCACGCTGAACTTGAGATTCTCCACGTCCTGGAGTCTCAAGAGCGTGCAATGCTCGACGAGCTTCGTGTGCTCGCTGGCAAGGCAGATGCCCGGATTGAACACGCCGCCGAAGTTGCGGCTGGTGCCCAGTCCCGGGCTATAACGTTCGCAATCGGCCTGTCTGTCATAGCTGCCGCAGTATCGTCGCTGATCGCGGTTGTTGTCACCCGGAAGATCACATCCGGTCTCAGTGCCGTTGAAACCGTTGCAAATGACCTTAGCAACGAGACGCTGCCTTACCTTGTACGCAACATGGAACGGGCT
>JAURLM010000253.1 GCA_030831265.1 Chloroflexota bacterium | reverse complement strand
TGCTGGCAAGCGACGTTTACCACATGCCTGCGATGCTTTCACTGGCGATTGTCCTGCTGATCCTCGCCGGATCCGTAGCAGTGTCGCTGCTAAAGACAAAAGAGAGTTCGCATGGCCGTGCCGCCGAACCAGAGGCGCCTGCGGTGATCGCCGGAGACTAGTACATAATGCAGATACGGTGTTCATAACGAATGCCGTATCTGCATGTGCAGGCGACCATGCTAGATGGTGGCCGTGCCGTCCTGGCCTCGAACGCCACGGAGGGCTTCGATCATGCCGAGATGCCGGTTGGCGTGTGCGAGATAGCCAATGGTGGCGTCGCCGACTGTGGTGTCATTGCCGTGCCAGTCTATGAACGGCAGGTCGAAGATTCCGTCGTCAATCTCAGCGAACCGGCGTTCCAGCATTTCGAAGGTCGAGCGTGCGTAGCCGACCACGCGTGCGAGTCCCGGCAGCGGCAGTTCTTGCGCTTCCTCGGTTGTTAGCTGGGAGCCGACTCCCCATGTACCGAGCGATTGCTCGTCGAAACCCCAGTCGTCGGCGATGCCGAGCGCATCCCAGAGCTGGTTGCCTACGCGAGAGTGGTCGGTTTCGCCTGCGGTCACCGGGGCCAGCATGGACTGGACGTAGTCTGCCCAGCGGGCCATGTGCCACAGGTGCCACTTAATGGACGGTGCGGTTGGCGGGTTCCAGTAGGAGGCCATGCCGTCGCTGACTTCCAGGATGATGTCCAGGAACTGCTGGTGGCAGCGCGCCAGCCGTGAGAGCGCTATTTCGGGAGGGGAGAGTCGCATGCGGAGAGTTTATCCGCAAAAAGCCGCGTGAGGGCAATGGCAGGTAGGGAGTTCGGTTTGATGGGCTAGCTATAGGCTAATCCCAACGTAGGGGCGCCGCTTGATGCGCCCGCCCATTCGTCGATGTTCCGGGACGCGCCATGTTTCGCATCTGAATAAGCGTACCTGGAATTGCTTGCAGCACCCTACCGGGTGAACGCTGACTACCGTCTCGACGACTGCCATTCCGGGTCTGGGTGGCTGGCTATGAAGTCGTGGTCAAGCTCGAATCCGAGACCCGGCTTGCCGTTCATGTGGTAGTGACCGTCACGAATGTCCAGCGGCTCCGTCAGCACCGCATCGTAGGCTTTGCGAGCGTGATCCGTCATCTCGAGCCGATAGATGTTAGGTACGTTCATCAGGACATGTGCGCCTGAAGTAACGTTGATCGGCCCCGAAGCGTCGTGGGGCGAGATCGGCACGTAGTAGGTCTCGGCGAGGACGGCGATGCGCTTCATCTCGGAGATGCCGCCTGTCCAGCAGATGTCCGGCATGATGTAGTTGACCAGCCCTTCTTGCAGGTACGGTGCAAAATCCCAGCGCGTGTACTGCCGCTCGCCGATGCACAGGTTGATGTCCGTGTTGCGGCGAAGCTGACGCATGGCGTCGATGCTCTCAGGCTGCACCGGCTCCTCGAACCATGTCAGGTTGAACTGCTCCATCTGCCGACAAAGCTGAGTCGCAGTCGAAACGTCGAAGTTGCCGTGAGCGTCGATCATCAACTCGATCTCCGGCCCCACCGCGTCACGAAGAGCCGACATCAGATCAACCGCGTGGGCTGCGGCAGCAGGGGAAATCTTGCCGTCGATGTACCTTCGGTGGTGCTTGTTCATCTCCGGGCTGTACGGGTCCAGCTTCAGCGCCTGGTAACCCAGGGCAACCTGTCTCTTGGCGTCTGCCACACAGGCGTCGATGTTGTCTGCAGGGCCTACGTGGCTGTAGACGGGTACGGAGTCTCTCATCGGGCCGCCAAGCAAGTCGTAGATGGGGCGATTGAGGGCTTTTCCCTTGATGTCCCAGAGTGCCATGTCGATGCCTGAGCAGAGCGTGGTGGCGAAGCCACGGGAGCCGAGAGTGCCGAAGCGACGGTATATGCGGTGCCAGATGCGGTCGATGTGCTCCGGGTCTTCGCCCATCAGCCCTTCCGAGAAATCCTGTCCCTTGAGGTCATCACGGAGCATCTCTAGCGCCCGTCCGACCACGAGCGCACCGCCGCCGCCGGAGTTGGTGGACTCGCCGAGACCGGTGATGCCTTCATCTGTGTCAATCTCCACGAAGACCCATGTGCGGCCTGTCCCGGCTTTTGTGAGGTAAACGCGGAGGTCTGTGATCTTCATGCGGTGCTCCGATGCAGGTAGGGCTGGGTAGCAAGTGGCTTAGCTAGAGGTTGAACTAGAGTGGCCATAGGGGTCATTGGATTTTTGCACTCTTCTGGAGGTTGTGTCTGGCGCACAACAGTTGAACATTTTCGGTTTTCATTGAGGTGCCGCCTTTTGAATACGGGAGAATGTGATCGAAGTGGAGTTCGTCTGTTGCCTGACACATGACACACCGGCCATTATCACGTTTCCAGACCTCGACTTTGACCGAGGTAGGAATCAGGCGTCGTGGAGTCACCTCTTGCTGTTGCGGGACTTCTGCTTCAGCATCATCGTAACTGCCTTCAACAGCGAGCAATTTGAATTTGAAGACGTTGCGAATGCCATCGTTCTCAACCCACGAATCGACCAAATGGAAATAGCCGTTGTCCGACCAAATCCCCTGCTTTAGCTTTTCGTAAACGCGGACTACGTCAGGTAGTTTTTCTCCATTTCTGTGTGCTAGTGCTGCTTCGTGAAACTTGCCGTTTTCTGTTAATCCGCCTGATGGGAAAGTAGCTGGTTGGTCGACTGTTTTCGGATTAGGTTGCCCTGCTCGGTTCGGTTGGTCATGCCCCTCATAGATCAGGACGGTTCCATCTTGTTCCACTTGGTCGCGGTATGGAGCATTTGGGCGCAGTGACATGAGTATCACTGAATGGCGTCCTCGCAACCTGAAATTCATGCCACGTTGCAAGCTCGTTCGTTCCCGAGTACACATCTCTATGTAGGAAATAATGTTGT
>JAURLM010000252.1 GCA_030831265.1 Chloroflexota bacterium | reverse complement strand
GGTTCCATCTTGGTAAAACTGCATCAAGTTGCCGTCGTTGACTTTTCGGTTGACGCCAAGCCCCGGCCCACCTTCACCCGTAAATTCAGACTGAAAGCCACCGGGGCGGATTGAGGCACCAGTGACGTTGCTTTGCGCCGGAGAAATACTCGTCGTCCCAACCAGCAGGTTCCCGCTGCTGTCGATGCGGGCGCGTTCGGAGCCGGACGCCGCGAAAATAAGCGGAATGCCGGTGTATGTGTATAGAGTCACGCTCAGGTCCGGGTTTGCGCCCAAAATAGCCGATGTATCGCCAAACGCCGCCAGACTGTTGGTGCTTCCTGCCTGCTCCACGTAGTAGGCAGAGCCTTGGTTGGCCGATGAGCCGCCCTTAGTCTTGACGATGGTCGATCCGGGGCCGAAGACATTCAGTCTGTTACCGGTGTCTGTCGTCCCAATTCCTACGTTGCCTGATGCGTCGATCCGCATACGTTCTGCGGAGTTAGTAACAAAGGTGAGAGGATTGGCAGTCAGGTTTGCAAGATTAACACTGCCATTTCCTGCGCCAAAACCGACATAGCCACGCTCGACATTGTCGGAGCCACGGAAGCCCAGATACCCAACACCTGTCGTGGAAACGTCGCCAGTGGACCGCAGGATCATCACAGTATCGGTCATGCGAGTACGACCAACCACATCAAGGACAAATCCCGGCGAGGTCGTCCCGATGCCAAGCCGCCCACTCGCATCCAGCGTCATAGCCTGCGTGAAGGTGATCGCATTGCCTGCCGTGCCGGAGGGGGCGGTGTAAAAGGCATGAGCTCCAGCAGCTTGCTCGTAACGTGCGGCAGAACCGTTGCCTTTGTAGATGAAGTTCGTGCCGTTGAAGTAGCTGTTGTTGAAGTAGTTTGCAGAACTATTAGCGTTAAGGCCAGACATGATCCCGATAGAGATCAAGTCCATAGCTTTGTAGCTGGCGCTCCAAGCACTCGGCGTAACCCCCAAACCGAGGTTGCCTGATGCGTCGAGGCGCATACGTTCTGTGGCACCAGTGGCAAAAATAAGCTGGCTTCCTGCAATACCAAAGGCGACTTCTGCACCAGCATCATTAATGCCAACAAAGGCGTTTCCACCGTAAGCCGCAGCGGTCGAAGTTAAGATGCGCTTGTTGGTTGCCTGAGTTACTTCAAAGCGGCCAAACCCTGTCGGCGTAGCACCGATCCCCACATAACCAGCAGAGGTAATGCGAAGCCGCTCAGCCCCACTTGTCTCCACCGTCACGGTATCAGCCGCAGGGAAACGAATGGCGGTGTTGGTGTCGCCAGAGTGGACGATCTTGTCGGCAATAGTCACATCGCCAGAAGCAGTCACCGTGGTGAAGGTACCAGCCGCAGCCGAGGAACCCCCAATGACAGCGCCGTCGATGGTGCCGCCGTTGATGTCCGCAGAGGTGATTGTCAGGGATGCCAGCGTGTTGCCCGAGAGGGCATTGTTGAGGCTGGTGTCGGAGACGTTGGCAAGATCAGCCCGCGCCGCTTCCACACCGCCAGCCGTCGTTCCGTCGTGAACGTGGATTGACTTGTTGGTTGTGTTGACGCTGATTTCACCCTCGGCACCCGTGAAGCTGGTGTGTTGGGTGGAAGTCCCACGGCGGCGTTGAACCTGCTTAGTCATGCTGTCACCTCGAAGCTGCGCCTCTTTGTATCACGATTCAGGCGGGTTGGGCCAGATTATGTTGAGCGGAAATCCATCTTGCAATGTCACGTCGCGCAATGCCTGCCGATAGGCGGCCCAAGCCTCACGGTCAACGGGAGCATCGGCAACTTGCGTCCAATCGCAGGCTGACAAAAGTAAAGTCCTCTCATCTCTGGCCGCCAACGAGAGGGCCTCAATGTCAGGCGGCGGCAGAACTCGAATGACCCAATCCTCGCTTGCGTAATCGAACACAAAGTCACCATCCGGCTTTGGTGGCTTTCGCTTTAGTTCGCCGCTCTTGACGTAGAATGTTTCCGAGATGTTTGGGCCGATCTCGACATCCGCATTTATATAAAGTCGTGTCTGATCGGGCGCGATGTTGATGCTTGCACCAGTGATAGCCCCGCGCTCATCGTGATAGACAATCTTCACTTGAAGAACTCCTCATACTGAAGGGCCATGCCATAGTAATCAGCTTTGAACCTGTCTCCAGTGTTCGTCCTTTCGCTCCTAAAGTAGAAATTTGACTCAATCCTATCGCCAGCCGCATAGTCGCCATTGGCAAGCGTCAAGAGCCTTGCTCGCTGAGTGATCGCCGTTGGGAAGGGAACATAGGTCATAGAGTTTCTGGCAGCCCATCCCCAAAGCGGCTGTGCAACGGTTCCTGTCGATCTGACAGTGTTGTCCGATCTGCGGATGATGAGTTCGTGCTTTACATAAACATAGCAACTTCTTGGCGTCGAACTTGAGGACAAGGCAACAAGCGTTGGCGCAATGGCCAGAATATATGGCTGCATCAAGATGCGATCAGGAACGTCCACCGAGCTTGAACTGATTGTGTTCGATGTGGCCCACATAAGTCTGTCGGCGTTGTAGCTTTCAGGGTCCAAGATCGTGGTGTAGTCGTAAGCTACTGAAACGCTACTCACCGATCCATTGGCCAGTTTGATCCTTTCAACAGCCAAGTTCGAGATCGCAGCATTTTCGGCTGTAATGGAGTTCGCTGCGATTGCATTCGCCGTGACAGCACCAGCGGCGATCTTCGAGGTGATGATCGACCCGGCCAAAATCTTGTCAGCGGTGACCGAATCCGTTGCCAGCTTATCAGCCGTAACAGATTCGCTAAAAATCTTTGAACTTGTTATTGCATTTGCCGCTATCTGATCAGCATTGACCGCGCCAGCCGCGATGGCTCCAGCCGTGACAGAATTCGCTGCCAGCTTGTCGCTTTCGATAGAACCGGCCAAAATTTTAGAAGCCGTGACAGAATTTGTTGCCAGCTTTTCAGTCGTGACAGAATTTGCTGCCAGCTTGTCAACTGATATGGCCCCCGCTATCACCTTGCTTGCGGTGACAGAATTTGCTGCAAGCTGATCAGCCGTGACAGAATTCGCCGCGATCTTGGACGTGGTAATCGCGTTGTCTGTGATCTGCGTGCCTGTGATCTGGCCCGTCAGATCGGTGGCAGGCACAGCTGCCGTCCACGCCGACCCGGTGTAGCGATACATCTTGTTGTCGGTCGTCAGCAGCACAATGCGGCCTTGGTACAGGTCCACAGAAGGCAGAGACGCGACAACCTCAACAGGACGCAGGCTGGTCGGGAACAGGCTCGCCCCCAGCGTGCCGTTGATGTCAGTGGTGCTGACAGCCGCCGTCCATGCGCCGCTGACAAG
>JAURLM010000251.1 GCA_030831265.1 Chloroflexota bacterium | reverse complement strand
CATCTTGTGTGCGATTTACCCGCGTTGGTGAGCGCCTTTAACCGCAAGTTGGATGGAGTAGAGCGACGTGTCACCAGCTATGTAGAGCCGGTCCCAGTTCTGTCCACCCCAGCAGCAGTTGGCTACTCGCTGCTCAGGTACAAGTACCTTGCCGATGAGCTTGCCTTCCGGTGTTATGCTGTGGATGCCGTCCATTGCGCTGGTCCAGATGTTGCCGTTCACGTCACACCTGAACCCGTCCGATGCTCCTGGTCGCACGGCGAAGAACTCACGCGGGTGGGAGATTGTCTTGCCATCAGCGGACACGTCGCATGCGTACATCATGCGCGCTTCACCGGTGTCAGCGACGTAGAGGATGCTTTCGTCAGGCGAGAAGCACAGGCCGTTTGGCCGGTCGAACTTGTCACTGGCGATAGTCAGTGTGTTTGTGGCAGGGTCGAACCGGTACAGGTGGTTCGCACCGATTTCTGATTCCCGAGCCGTTCCCTCGCGATTGCTCAGGATGCCGTATGGAGGATCAGTGAACCAGATTGTGCCGTCTGATTTCACAACCAGGTCGTTTGGTGAGTTCAGGCGTTTCCCGTTGTAACGATCGACAAACATCGTAACCGTGCCGTCTTTTTCAGTACGCGAGATTCGGTGTGCCTGATGCTCGCAGGTGACGATGCGACCTTCCATGTCCAGTGCGTTGCCGTTGGTGAAGTTGCATGGCTCACGGAACACAGATGTGTCACCGGTGCCAGCGTCAAACCGCAACATCCGGTTGTTCGGGATGTCTGACCAGATGACCGAGTTGAGGTACGGGACAAAAACCGCTCCCTCAGACCATTCCGTTCCAGAGAAGTGCTTTTCCAGCTTCGCGCTGCTTCCAACCAGCGCGGTGAACGATGGGTCTATCACTTCGATGCCCGACTTGAGTTCTGACGCTGGTCTGAACTCTTTTCTACCCGGCCATGTTTTTGCTTCGGCTGCCATGTTTTTTGTTTCCTTTGTGGGTAATCGAGATTTGACGGGACTCACGCTTTCGGTCGCGTCGCCCCAGCGGTGTTGAGCCTGATGCTCCAGACGGAGCTTGTTGCTGCGATGAAAAGCGTCTGCCGGTCGGACATTCCGAATGAGCAGTTTGCCGCGACTTCCGGCGTGTGGATCTTGCCGATCAACTCGCCCGACGGGTTGAAGCACTGTATGCCGTCACCTGCGCTTACGAACAGGTTCCCGCTAGTATCCACGCGCATGCCGTCTGGCACCCACGGGTCAACATTGGTAAAGACACGGCCATTGCTTATCTTGTCGCCGTGAACATCGAATGCCATGACGCGGTGAGGTCGGAACTCGCCGTGCGTCCGGCCAGTGTCACCGACGTACAGGATGCTCTCATCAGGGGAGAACGCAAGGCCGTTCGGCTTATCGAAGTCCTCCGATACCGCGGTCAGCTTTCCGGTGGCAGGTTCCAGACGGTATACGCGGTTGCGATCCTGTTCCGCTCCTTTTCCATGACCCAGCTCAGGGTGCAGCGCACCGTAGTCCGGGTCAGTGAACCAGACAGAGCCATCTGACTTGACCACTATGTCGTTTGGTGAAGTGAGCCTGCCGCCGCGGTAACGGTCGGCCAGCGTTACAACACTCCCATCATGCTCGGTGCGGCTGACGCGGCGCCCGCTTGTTTCGCAGGACAGGATGCGTCCTTCCAGGTCAGTTGTGTGGCCGTTAGTGTTGCCGCACGGTTCACGGAAGATTGATGCTCCATCTGCTTCCGACCAGCGCATGATCCGGTTGTTCGGAATATCGCTCCAGACAAGGTATTCGCCGGGCTCAACCCAGTGCGTTCCCTCGCAGAATGCCATTCCCGTGGCTACCTGTTTTAGTTCACGCGAAGTGCCAAGCAGTTGCTCAAACTCGCTCGAAAATACCTCGATTTGCTCAGTCATATGTCACACACGTCCTGCTTTGGAGGTTTGGTAAGCGGTGCGCAGAGTATCATCGGCGGGCGCAAATTGTGCAGAGGCGTTGCGCAACATCTGCATGAGCCTGAAGATACCTGACAGGGAGCAATCAAATGAAACTACGCGGAGTTGACCACATAGACATAGTTGTCAGCGATTTGAAGAAGTCGATCGAGTTCTACCGCAAGTTCGGCATGTCGCCTGAGGGCACTGTTGACGCTGGTGAAACGGTCTTCCTGTTCAACAATGACGATGACAATCCCGTGCGGATTGAGCTGCACCAGGCAAAAGAGGGCCAGGCGACCGGCATCGACCATATCGCCTTCATGGTTGCGGATCCGCGTGACGCCACGAAAGAGATACAGATGCTCGGCGGTGTCGATTTCCTGTTCGAGCCGTTCGAAAACCAGCAATCTGGACGCACCATTTCAAACACCTACGACCCCGATGGCGTGCAGATTCAGATGGCGCTGAAGACCAGCCCCGGCACCTACAAGAACTGGGAGTAGACCATTGGTGGACCGTCCAGTTAACGACGGATTGCTCAGGGCGGGTGCAGGGCGGGTGCCGATCACACCGCCAGCGGGTTTTGAAGTTTGCAACCCGGAGTTTGAGCCGACCGCTTCGATAGGGGTTGATGATGACTTGCTGGCGCGGGTGATGGTGCTGGAAGCCGAAGGGCGTCGCGTCGCAATATGCGTGCTGGACGTGTGGGGAGTTGATCCCGCATTGCAGTCGCAGATACGCCGATCTGTTGCTGCGGCGGCAGGAACGCACGCTCCGTTCGTGTGGGTGACATGTTCTGGCAATGCGACATCGCCGCCAACATGGTCGGGTGCGCCGGTGACGGAGCGATACGCCAACTACCTTGCATATCTTCCTGAACTTTGCGGTGGTGCAGCGGTACAGGCGCGTGAGTCGCTTGGATCTGCTGCGATAGGCGCAAACGCAGCGCAGTTGACCGATGTCACCACGGGAATTGCTGGGCCGGGTGCTGAAGCCGACACCGCGGTGACGATAGCGTCTGTGGCGACGGCCAGCGGGGAAAGCGTTGGTCAGCTTTTCTCTTTTTCGTGTCCGGCCATAGTACGTGGCAATCACGGCCGTTGGACCGGCGACTTCCCGGCTTACGCAAGCTGGGCGCT
>JAURLM010000250.1 GCA_030831265.1 Chloroflexota bacterium | reverse complement strand
CGATTCTGGAGTGTCTGCCATATAGCAGGCCGAGAATGGCCAAATCTCCGGTGCTGGCTGTTGTTGCCCGTACCTGTACGTCATGGTAGCTTTATAGGTCGGCACAGTTTAATTTAACACTAGTGCCACTCTCTACTCATCTTTAGCGTATTCCGCTGTCTGCAAGCAACGGTTTTTTCGAGGGTTTAAGCATGGCAAAGTGTCACGTCTGCGGCAAGGGTCCCCTGTTTGGGCATAACCGCAGCCATGCGTTGAACGCAACACAGAAGATTTCACAGCCCAACATCTTCAAGAAGAACCTTGTCATCAATGGCGAGAAGAAGCGCATGAACGTTTGTGCCCGCTGCATCCGCACGATGGAGAAGCAGGGCAAACTGCAAATCGCAACTCGTGACTCTGCTGAATCCGAGTCCTAGTCAACTTCTTACTGTTGCCTGATCTTGCGAATGGCTGCTGCCATTCCTTCGGTATGGTTGAATATGCCGGTTCCTGAGATGAGTGTACTTGCCCCGGCTTCGATCACTGCGGGGGCGTTAGCTATCTTGACTCCGCCATCTACGGCCACGTCTATGTCACGTTCGTGTCTCTCCGCTACGGAACGGAGTTCGCCGATCTTTGGCAGGACAGCGGGCATGAACGACTGCCCTCCGAATCCCGGCTCTACGCTCATCACAAGGAACCGCGGCACGCTGCTTACATAGCGAGTGACTGCTGATGCCTCTGTGCCTGGGTTTATCGCAATGCCTGGCCGCATCCCGGCAGCGCTGACATCCATGATCGTGGAGGCAAGGTCTGAGCAGGCTTCTGCGTGGACGGTGAAGATATCCGCTCCTGCGCTAGCGAACTGCTCTGCAAAACGCCCGGGTTCAGTCACCATCATGTGAACGTCCACTGGCAGCGAAGTCAGGTTGCGGATTGCTTCGAGAACCGGGGCGCCGAACGAGATGTTTGGCACAAAGTGGCCGTCCATCACATCAAAGTGAATCTCATCACACCCGGCGTCTTCCAGCCGGGCGATGTCGTCGCCAAGTTTTGCGAAGTTGGCTGCGAGTATGGATGCTGAAACCTTGACGATGCCCGGCAAATTCGTCTCCCCATCAAGTGCGCGTGTAACAGAAGCAGCGCTGAATGTATCAGGTTGCTACACGGGAGTGGGCAGGAATCGGACGGTTCTAGCGCTCAGGGTTTGCTGGCATGCACGGGTTGCCGTCGGGGAGGAGTCCCTGGGCAGCAAGCCGCTTGTAGCGAGCTTCAATGTCTGCGCAATCTTCGCAGATTGAGTCAGGAATCACGCCGAAGCGCATCAGGATGCCGAAGATCTTGCATCCCATGCAGAAGTTGAAGACTGCTTCAAGGCCAGCAGCGAATATGAGTGCGCCAAGCACTATGTAGGACGCACCGGTCAGGCCGAAGCCGAAATGCAGGATGATGGCAGTCAGGCTGAAGCCAACACCCATCGCAGCGGCAAAGCGCTTTGGGGGCCCTGCAACCGGGGTGTGCGGGAGTTTGAGTACCGGAACCGCCACCTTGACCATGAACTGCGAGAGCAGGCTCAGTCGGGGTCCTGCGGCGACTCTTGCGATGAAGCCGTATGCAAGTGGAATCATCAGCCAGTGCCAGTTGAAGGCGATGATAGCGATGGACATGATCACCACCCCGGCAGCAACACCTCTGGCGACGCTGGCGTTGATGGGGTTAGGGAAGCTGAAGAATGATTGCTTCTCGGTGGATGTTGTGCCCAGTACGGTTGTCATTTCGGTGCCTTGTATTCGTAAATCCAGTAAAAAAATAACCCTCGGCCGCACTGCGATCCGAGGGTTTTCTCAGTTAAATGAAATCGCGCGTGGCTAGCCGGTTGAACCCTCCGTACAGGTACAACAGATGCAAGCCACCGCCGTTTTCATGATCTGGATATTCATGTCTGCCTCGGATAATACTACTTTTTTGCGTAGTCCGGTAGATGGGCCTTGCTGCAACGTGATTTCGCTAAATCCCTGGTCTCCCTAGTCTTGTGGAGAGTCCGGGTGCAGGGCGGCTTTCACCTTATCCATATCGAGGTCGACTCCCAGTCCGGGCCTGTCCCACAGCGTTAGCTTATTGCCGGACCACTGCAACGGCTCCTGCAAGAACGAGTCGTAGCCGGGTTTGAAGCTGATTGCGTGCTCCAGCCGGTAAAAGTTAGGCACCGTCATCATCGTGTGGGCTCCAGCCAGTATCTGGCCGGGACCCTGTGCGTTGTGCGGGCTGACCGGGATGAAGTACGCTTCGGCCATCGTCGAAATCTTCTTCAGTTCGGAGATACCGCCGGTCCACGTCACATCCGGCATGATGTAGTCGGTTAAACCGTCCTCCAGAACGGGCATGAAGTCCCAGCGAGTGAACAGCCGTTCGCCTACGCAGATGGGCGCCTTTGTCTGCTCTCGGACGCTTTTCAGGCCTTTGAAACTTTCCGGTGGCAAGGGCTCCTCGAACCACCCAATTTTCGATTCTGTGAACAGGCGGTCTGCGAGCCTCACTGCCGTCGGCACGTTGTAATGCCCGTGCGCGTCGATAAGCACCTCGACTTTCGGGCCGACGGCTTCTCGAACGGCGGCGGTGATGTCGCAGCCCAGGTTTTCACCGTCAGCGGATATCTGGCCGTCAAGGTAGAACGTGTGCCGCGGGTTCATCTCAAGGAACGGATCCATCTTCAGGGCATCGTGGCCGTCCGCAACGGTCTGTCGGGCTGCTGCCGCATACTGTTCAGGCGTGCTGCATCCACCGAACCAACCATTGGCATACAGCCGAATGTCATCTCGCATCTTGCCGCCAAGCAGGTCATAAACCGGGCGACCGGCAGCCTTGCCCTTGATGTCCCAGAGCGCGATGTCAATGCCACTTAGCAGGGTTGTTGTGAATCCGCGTGAGCCGAGATAGCTGTACTTGCGGAATATCTTGTGCCAGAGATGCTCGATGTTTGCCGGGTCTTCGCCAATCAACTCGTCGCGGCAAGCTCGGACACCGGCGGCGGTGAGCAGAGATGTGTTGCGCGGTACGTTAGAAGATTCGCCCCAGCCGCTGATACCTTCATCTGTGTCAATCACCACGAAAGTCCATTGCCAGTCTGAAATTCCAGCAGATTCCGTTCCAAGATCCGGGACTACTACGTATGCGTTGACGTCTGTGATTTTCATTTTTTTGTCTGCCTGTTTTCTCGAATGTAGTTGCGAGGACTTGGTTCTATTCGACCGGGAAGTCAGGGTGTGCGAATTTTGCGATGGCCTCTTCGCTGATGGCCGTTCCCAATCCCGGCCTGCTGCTGATGCTGACGGAATCACCATGGAAGTCGATCGGCTCGGTAAGCATTGCGTTGTACGAGGGGATGGCGGCTATCGAATGCTCCAGCCGGTAGAAGTTCGGGACGGACATCATTGTGTGCGCCCCGGCCACGACCTGGAGCGGCCCCATTGCGTTGTGAGGGCTGATTGGCACGTAGTACGTTTCGGCCATCGTAGCGATCTTCTTGATCTCGCTGATGCCGCCAGTCCAGACAATGTCTGGCATCACGTAGTCCGCAAGTTGCTCCTTGAAGATGCGGACAAAGTCCCAGCGTGTGAAAAGTCGTTCACCGACGCAGATTGCCGGTTCGACATGGTCGCGAACGGTCTTTAGTGCGTCGTAGCCTTCCGGCGGTAGTGGTTCCTCGAACCAGCCAATCTGAGACTGCTCGAACAGCGTGTTGGCCAACCTGATGGCGGTTGGCACGTTGTAGTGGCCGTGTGCGTCGATGAGTATCTCGATGTTCGGTCCAACGGCTTCACGGATTGCCTTCGTGATGTTGTAGCCAAGCTCCTCGCCGTCGGCGGAAATCTGGCCGGTTACGTAGCCCGTGTGGTACGGCCGCATCTCAAGGAACGGGTCCATCTTCATTGCCGTGTGGCCAGATTTGACGACCTTTACAGCGGCTGCGGCGTATTGCTCTGGGGTTGAGCATCCACCGAACCAGCCATTGGCGTACAGGCGAATGTCATCTCGTACCTTGCCACCCAACAGGTCATACACCGGCTTTCCGAGTGCCTGTCCCTTGATGTCCCAGAGGGCGATGTCTATGCCCGATATTGCGGTGGTGACGAGGCCGCGGTTGCCGAGGTACGTGTAGAAGCGGAATATCTTGTGCCAGATGCGTTCAATGTCTGACGGATCTTCGCCTATGAGTGCGTCTTTGAACTGTCGTATGGCGTTGGCGACGATGAAGCTGCCGCCGCGAGGGTAGTTTGTCGCCTCGCCCCACCCGGTGATCCCTTCGTCAGTGTCGACGCGAATGAACGTCCACTGTCGGTCGCTTGAGCTGCCGTATTCGGGCAAGTTTGGTTCGACTACATACGCGCGGACGTCTGTGATCTTCACTCTGTCCCCCTGAGTTCATGTTAGAAGTGCTGGAAAGTCCAGGAACAGCGGGATTGTAACGCTGCAAGTTAGCGGCAGGTGATGATTGTGGGTTTGTGTATGTGATGAAAAGAAAAGGCCGTAGCGGATAATCGCTACGGCCCTGTGTTCCTGCTAGAGGTAGTCCGCATACCGGGAGCGTGGTCTACCGCTGTTTTTATAGCCTCGAAGCCAGCACCTTCGCAACCGCCCGCACCCCGCTTATTTTTCCAGGTGACTGTGCCTTCGAGGCATTTATAAAGCTACGGTGCCTTCAGTGACAGTGGGGGCACTGGATGGTGTCCCTGTGGTTACGGTTCTTTCGACTTGACTTCTCAGTCGATTGTTGGAGGACTGTTGGAGGAACAGGAATTTCGGTGCCGAAAGTGTGAGATTCGTTTTCCTGCACAACTCTTATATCGATCCGACACCCTCCTGACGTTGATGCGGTTTCATAGTGAACGTGCCAGTTGGCACATGCCGGAAACGCCGGAAATGAATGCGACGGATG
>JAURLM010000249.1 GCA_030831265.1 Chloroflexota bacterium | reverse complement strand
GGAGCAGTGGTAGCGGTGGCCGCTGGTTCTGAACTACCGCCAGAAGAAGCCGTGGCCTGCGGAGCTGCGCCAGTTGCCTTTGTTGGGCTGAATGTCACCGCTGTGGCGGTGGGCTGCAGCTCTTGTGCGCAGGCTGAAATTACGAACAGGGCCAGTACCATCAGGCTAAACAGGCCCAGTGATCGCTTAGTCATTTGATCGAATTGCCTCCAGGTTGCCGGAAACCGTGCTTTCTGTGCACGGCACCGTCATCATATCGAGAGCCGCCGCTCGTTCTCCGGAGAGCACAGAGTCGGCGACATGAAATCGCAACCTAAACAGGCTACTCACTGCCCGAGCACCGGTCAACGCGGGTACGTACACAATATGGGTGAGAGTTGCAGGTCATACCGTAACACTGCAATACAAAAAGGGAGTTGCGACGTTCGCTAGTCGCTGGTTCGCTTGACCTCGATGATCTCCCCGGGGGCGAGAGCTACATGCCGCATCTGGATCCCCAGTTTCAGCATCCAGTAGCTTAACGTGGCTTTCGATACGCTGAGCCGCTTTGCAGCCCCTGTTAGGCCGTGCTCATTGACCATTTCAGGAAGAGCGCGCTCCAGGGGACGCCTTATGCGTTTCTCCACCTGGAGCATTTTCGCAGTCTTTTTTAGTCCGCCACCTGTCGTCATTGTGCTCACCAGACGCTCTCGTCATGTGTCCCGCATGTCCCAGCCAGGTACGCAATCGTGACCTGTCCACGCTCAATCGTACGCATACCTACACACACATCGACGACAGAATCCTTTGCAAGATTCGGCCAAGACTGGCGCATTCGACTGGGAAAACATTTCATATACAGGTCAGGAAACAGTATGAAACACGTACTGAACTCGTCAAGAACAAGGGCTTAACAAAGGTGGAACATGTTTCGAACGTGTTCAACCTTTGTTCAAAACCCCTTCCTCCTTTGTATTGAATATCACACGAACGACGTTCCTGATTCCTACCTAATTTGTTCTTGATTCGACTACGCTTACACATGCGCTCAAGCACGCGCATGTTTCGTGCAAAGTTGCGGTGCAATCTCATGTGAAGTGCTGCCAGAAGGCCTGCAACAATGCAAGTCCACGGTACACAACGTGCACACGAAGAGCCCGCTTCTCTCGCCAGCACACTGCCCTATCCCCGAAATTCTCACGAGCTCGATAAGACCAACCCGACATATGCTGTGCGATTGGTTGCGCTATTACTGTGAGGGTTGCTGAGGTCGGATTATTCGACAGGCTGAAAATGTGCAGCGGCGACCCAACAGACGCGGCAAGCAGCACCCCTACGGAGATCTGCTACAGAGCGCACCCGATACCGGACAGCTCGGCCAGCCCAGGAAAACTTCGGCGAGGACGCTCAGAAAAAAATCGCAGCAGGCTTTGCAGAGAGAGGCTTCATCGACTCCTGCCCTACCTGTGCCATGTCCAAAAGCCTCGCAATGCGTCTCCGTGGCTCCGCAAACTGAAATAAGTCGCGGGGAGCGTCGGTTTTTCAAAAGTGGAAGGAACCGCGCCAAGCGTCATGACGAAACAGCAGGCATCCTAGCTTCCCTGGGTAACGGACACACAGCCCGACACACGCGGCATCACTTCTGCCCTGCTCACAGCGACAAATATTGAGGCCAAGAATTGCCCAGGCCAGTCGCAACGACAAATTTTCCGTGTACCACGCGGGCACTCACCAGCGACTAGTCTTCCCGACTTACTCCATCTCAGGCAGCGTAGACTCAGCCAGGTTCTCCGGGGAGTACGGAGGTGAATAATCCTGTTCCCTCTTCCGCGCTGAAGGATGGATGCCCGCGCTTCCGCCTGGGTTCACAGTCATATTGCGCATCACGGAACCTGCATACCGCCAGATTCCCGGTGGTGAACTGCTGATTGGCCCCAGGCTCGCAGTATCCGCCTTCACCATGTCCCAGAA
Organism: Chloroflexota bacterium; assembly: GCA_030831265.1. Classification (GTDB taxonomy): domain Bacteria; phylum Chloroflexota; class Dehalococcoidia; order Lucifugimonadales; family Lucifugimonadaceae; genus JAJCYX01. The sequence goes on along the minus strand of JAURLM010000249.1, from coordinate 6,561 downwards.
ATCGGTACTGAACTCCAGCCCGGTCGAATTTGCGGCCGTAGCCATCCAGCCCAGAGCCAGTGACGAATTCTGCACATTCCCATTTCCACCGCCGACATCTGAATGCGCTCCAGGGAACCACACTTGTCTGACTACCTGCGGATGCTGTGAACCATCTGGCAGTTCATACTCCTTATCCTGTGGCCACCAGAGAGTTGGCAGGAAAGTGGAACGCCTTTCATCAATGGCGAGTGCGTGGTACGCGTTCTTGATGATTTTCGACAAGGCGACATCATGAAAAGCGTGTTTGTTTCTAGGCAGACATCTTCCTGCGGTCATGCGGCTGGGTGACGCTACAGGGTTTCGATTACCAAACCACCTGTCCCACACCCAGAACTTGACCGCCTCAATGACTTTGTTGGCCGGAATCCCCAGAGCGCCAACCGTGTCCCAGACGCCAATGAACTCGATCAGGGGCATCGGGTGTGCGAATTTTTCACGAAACGCAATAGAATCCACATGATCCGGGTGCCGTTCGGCATCCCGATAGAGTTCATAACCAGCGGGAATCTCGTCTGCATGCATCTTCTTAATGATGCTGCATTGCCTGATCAGGCCACTGACACTGCGAGCAGTAAAAGCACCGCGGCTGAAGCCGAACAGGTAAATCTGATCACCAGGCTGGTAGTTTGCAACGATAAATCGGTAGGCATCCTGCACGTTGCGGCTCAGGCCGTCACCAAACGCGCCGCCAGTGATGCCATCGAGCTTCCCGGCAGTGCCGACGCCCCAGTCATAGAACACTATCTGGCTGGTTCCGTTCGAATCGACAGGCAGCACGCCTCTCGCCACTTTGACAACGTTGGTTGGTCGGTCTGTGTCAGGACGATTCCATGAGCCATCGCAACAGATGACAAGCCGTCGTGGTGGCCGTTGAACCTGAACCATCTTGAGATCAGAAGATGAAGTGTTCGAAACCATTGGAATACCCAACCTCGTTACCCACACGCTGTGATCACCGAAACAATTGTCCTGATGCTAGCAGTTTGGCCTCTCCATCTATTTGAGTTCGAGTAGCCTGAAATGACAAATCCCGGTTGGCAGGATCAGTGGAAGATTTACCCCGTGAACCTGTCTGAAGATTCAGCAGATTGTGAAGGGAATGCACGCACACACAACTCGGTGCCAGTCGATAGACTTCAGATGCGGGATCTGGAACGACCAACCACGATGCTGCGTCGTGGTCCACGGACACCCTGCATGTTGCACAGCCTCCGCGCCAGAACCTAATTATTAACACCAAATCATAACGTAAAATTGCAAGGCCGTTGACAGCCTTACAGTTCAAATCACCTGCCGGGGCCCGTGAGTCCACATGCGAGAATTAATCGACGCCACAGAGACTTTTGTACTTGCCTTTTCTTCCGGCACGTACGATTTCATGGGCTGGTGGGGGCTAATAGTCCTCATGTCCATAGAGAGCACGGCCATTCCCCTGCCCTCCGAGGTCATCATGCCTCTCGCCGGTTGGATGCTGGTTGCAGACAAGGACCTCGGTTTCGAGTATGTGGTTCTGGCTGGCGTTTTCGGAGCGGTGGGATCGCTACTCGGCTCCCTCGCTGAGTATTACGTTTCAAGAGCGGGCGGGCGGCCCCTGATTGAGAAGTACGGCAAGTACGCACTCATAACTCGCAAAGACATCGAACGAGCGGACAAGTGGTTCGAAACGCGTGGCGAGATCACGATTTTCATCGCTCGCATGATTCCGGGTGTACGCGGTTTCATTTCGATTCCCGCCGGCATCGCTCGCATGAACGTGATCCGATTCAGTATTTTCACATTCCTCGGGGCGCTTCCCTGGACCTTCGGGCTGGCGTGGGGCGGCTGGGCTCTTGGCGCTAATTACGACGAGATACGGCATGTGACGAAGCCGTTCGACGTGCCGATCATACTGACGGTGACGGTCCTGGTTGTATTTGTGCTGTGGAAGCGCATCAGCGAATTGCGGGCAGAAGCGGCGGAGTTACGTGCGGCGAACGAGTCAAACAAGGATTCGTAGAGGAAGCAGCGTTACAGCCGCTGCAACCGCCGGGGCAGTTTTGTCGGTGCGGTGACCTCTCCTGCGAGGCGAATTCGTTCCTGGGAGCGCTTCCATTCCGGGTTCTGCTCTGCTGCCAGTTCCACTTTCACGGCACACGCCTTGAATTCCGGCGTCTCCGTGATGAAGTCATAGGCGTCTGAGGTCACATTGTTGGTGCGTGTGAGTTCCGGGAACGAGAATGACATGAATACAGCGCCGCGTGGGGAGCGTTCAGTGATCTTCGCGGCGACCGTAACGAATCCACGGCGTGAACTTACGGTGAGCGTATCGCCGTCCTCAATGCCCCAGCTTGCAGCATCGGTAGGGTTGATTTCGCACATTTCGTGAGGCACCAGCAGGCCGAAACCTGATGCGCGGCCAGTCTGAGTTCCGGTGTGATAGGTGGAACGCCTGCGACCTGTCGTGAGAAGCACCGGGTATTCGTCATCAGGTTCTTCGGCTGGCGGGATGTGGTCAACTGGCGCAAAGAAACCGGGCATTCCTGAATCCATGTCATCCTTATGCAGGAACGGAGTGCCGGGATGGTCTTCGGTCGGGCACGGCCACTGGATGCCGTTGCCCTGCTCGAGACGTTCATACGTGATGCCGCCCAGGATTGGAACCAGCTTTCGCATTTCGTCCCAGACATCCGCGGCCGATTGGGCATGTTGCGGTTTGCCCATGCGAGCGAACAGATCAAGCAGGATTTCTGTGTCCTGCCGGGCTTCACCCGGAGGCTTGATGGCCGGTCGCACTCGCTGCACACGGCGTTCGCTGTTTGTGAAAGTGCCGTCGGATTCGGCAAAAGCGGCGGCGGGAAGCACGACATCAGCGAGGCGCGCAGTGTCCGTAAGGAAAATGTCCTGCACCACGAGGAATTCGGTCGACTTGAGGGCGTGTTCAGCGTGATTGGCGTGAGGATCAGAGACGACCGTGTTCTCGCCCATGATGTAGGTTCCCCGAATGCGGCCTTTCACCATCTGGTCCATAGCCGTTATCTTCGTGATGCCGCGGCGTTTCGGCAGTGGTGTACCCCACGCAGCTTCGAATTTCTCCCGAACCTCAGGTTTTTCGAGTTTCTGGTATCCGGGGAGATCGGTTGGAATGGCACCGGAATCTCCCGCGCCCTGGACGTTGTTCTGTCCGCGCAGGGGATTGACGCCTGCGCCGTAGGCTCCGAAGTTGCCGCCGAGCAGACCTAGGTTGGCTAGACTCTGGACGTTGTGGGAGCCGCAGGAGTGTTCGGTGATGCCGAGTGTGTAACAGATGGCGGCTCCGGGAGATGCCTTCCCGTACTCACGGGCGACGTAGTAGATGTCATCAACAGGAACGCCACAGATTTCGGCAGCGTACTCTGGTGGATAGTGTTCCAGGTGGCGGGCGAACTGTGCAAAGCCTTCGGTGCGGCTGTCCACGTACTCTTCGTTGTAGAGTTTTTCCCGGATCATGACGTTGGCGACGGCGTTGTAGAACGGGATGTCTGTGCCGACCTTGATCTGCACGTGCCGGTCAGCCCACTTCGTGAGTTCAATCTTGCGCGGGTCGATGACGATGAGCTTTGCGCCGTTACGAACAGCGCGTTTCATACGCAGCGAGATGACCGGGTGTGCTTCGGTGGTGTTCGAGCCGGTAACAAGCAGGAGTTTGGCGTCGGCCAGCTCTTCGATTGAGTTGGTCATCGCTCCCCGTCCCACCATGACCGCCAGACCGGCGACCGTTGGAGCGTGTCAAGTACGGGAACAATTGTCGATATTGTTGGTGCCGATGGCGGTGCGAGCGAATTTCTGGATGAGGTAGTTAGCTTCGGTGACTACACGCGCCGACGCCCAGAACACGGTGCTGTCAGGGCCATCTTCCGCAACTATCTGCTTGAACTTGCTGGCGACAAGGTCGAGAGCTTCGTCCCAGCTAGCGCGCTGCAACACGCCATCTTTTCGAATGAGTGGGAACTTCAGACGTTCCTCGGACTTCACGAACTCCCACGATGCAAACTGGCCTTTCACGCATAGCGATCCGCGTGATGCCGCATCGAAGTCAGGCTGCGTGCCGACAAGCTCGCCATCCTGCGTCAGCAGGTTGATTCCACAACCCACGCCACAGTACGGGCAGACAGTCTTGGTCCGTTCCGTGCTGAAAACATCCACACCGGCCAGCTTGCGGTCGGTCAGTGCGCCAGTCGGACAGGTGTTGATGCACTGCCCGCAGAACGTACAAGGGCTATCTAGAAGCTGATTACCGAAGAACGAGAATATCTGCGAGTCCTGCCCGCGGCCATCAACGGTAATCGCACCCGCCTGCTCCCATTCGTTGCAGATGTTGGTGCAGCGATAACAGGCGATGCACAGGTCGTAGTCACGCTGGATGAACGGGTTTGGGTCTGGCGCGGGCTTACGGCGTTCAAGCTTAGGGAACGCATCGGGTTTCGCATCATACTCACGCACTGCACGGTAGAACTCTGAGTGCGCGGTCGGGTCGTTGTCCGGGAATTTCCTGGGAGCCGATGTCTCAGACAGGAGCAATTCGAGAAGCGTGCGACGGTAATCCTTGATTGCAGCCGTATGCGTCTCAATCTTTGCGCCTTCGGACGCGAAAGCGGTGCAGGAAGCTACTGTCTGCGTCTTCCCGTCGATAGTCACCTCGACGAGGCACATGCGGCAGGTGCCTTTTGGGCCAACCCGCTCGTCATAACAGAGAGTCGGGACGTTGAACCCGGCTTCACGCAACGCCTGCAACACACGAGCGTTTGCAGGCACTGACACACCGATGCCGTTCACCTGCAGGTTGAGCGGCTTCATGGTGGTCGACGCGGCCGGTTTTTCACTGAGAGTTGTCATAGGTATGCGACAGTCGTGTATCGCAAGTATACGGGTAGTCGCAAAACCGGGATTAGATGCGAAGGATGACTGTGGTTCGAGAGTTTTTGGCGGCCACACCTTTCACGGTGTGCAGCAATGCTGGCTGTCAGTCCTGCTCGAAAGGTTAGATCCATCCGATTTGGTCGGAGCGACAGTTCGCGAACAGTTAGTGACTGGTAGGGATAACCGTCCATTCAAGCAGCCAGCAAGGATGTAGCAACGGTGAAACAAAACACGTCGGAATGACAGGAAATCGCTTTTCACTCTCGAAATATGCCCTGTATCTCCATGTACGGCGTCAATTTGGCGGTTACTCACCCGCCACTTGCCTACTATAATCCCGCACTCTAACGAACGGTCTAACGAGGGGTATGACTCTTGCGAATTCCAACTACGGAAACACTGGCATCTTTCGCGACGCGGAGGCCTCGGACAACTATTGGTATCTGGGTTGCGGTGTTCCTCATTGCCGGTGTAATCGCTGGAATGTTCCTCCAGGGAAACCTTTCGTCCCAGTGGAGATTCCTCAGCAGCCCGGAATCTCGCACCGCAGACAAACTTATTGATGAACGTCTGCGTGACCCTTACACCAGCATTGAAGCAGTGGTCGTCACAGCGGATTCCACTCCCTATTCAGATGACTCCTTCGCTGATTTCATCGACGTTTTGATCCAGGACATCCGCGCACTTGGCACGGACGTTGGCGGTTTCGCTGCCGGTGACCTGACTATCTTCCAACAGATGGGTTTTGGGCTGGCGGTTGCGGTGTTGTTGGATGCCACTATTGTGCGGAGCATCCTGGTCCCTGCAACGATGAGGTTGCTGGGACGTCGCAACTGGTATCTGCCCGGGTGGCTGAACTGGATGCCTGACCTGAACATTGAGGGTGACGCAGAGGGTGAGGAGTAGCCGAACGGGCAAGACGCCCTCACCCAACACCGGGGCCAACCCTGTCACCACTTTCCGACGTCTACCCTTATGAGACTGGTTAGAGTTTGTGGGACTGTGCTGGCAATGCGTGAAATGCCACTGATGACGCTTGAACGCGCTGGTGGATGAACGGATGGAGCGGCGCCATGTTTGGAACAACCTGCCCACACTGCGGCGAGTATTTCGGCAAAGACTTTCGAGCTGAAGCCGCCGAACACCTGATGACGCATTCCGGCGGAGAAAAGATCAGGCGCATCCGTTACTTCGATCATCATCGCCAACTGAGCCTCACCATATTCGGTGCTGGTATCGTCACGCTAGCTATGAGCCTGTTCAGCATCTGACGGCTGCGAAGCTCGACCAGTTCACCTACTCGGGCATCGCACCATCACCCGGACGGTCATCTTCTAGCAGGTTGCTCAGCACCGCCGTTGGCGCAGCAGCCATGAGTCCTGCATCAACCGGCAGCAGGACGCCTGTGATCCAGCGGGACTCCTCACTTGCAAGGAATACGGCCGCCATTGCGATGTCCCATGCGTTGCCTTCTGTGCCAAGTGGCGCAATCTTTCTACGGGTGTTGCGTGCATCATCTGGCATTGAGCTGACCATGGTGGTGTAGATGAGTCCGGGGGCGATGCAGTTGACCCGTATGTTCTGTCTGCCGTGATGCGCGGCCATGGCACGGGTCAGGGAGATGATGCCGCCTTTTGCCGCAGC
>JAURLM010000248.1 GCA_030831265.1 Chloroflexota bacterium | reverse complement strand
TTGCCAATGACGGTCATGGCCGCTGGAACCTGAACAACGCTATACGTATCGGCCGCGCGATGGACCAGTTCGACATGATGTGGCAGGAAGAGCTTATACAACCAACTAACGTCGAAAGCCACATTGCGCTGGCAAGCGAAATTGTTGCGCCGGTTTGCGTTTCGGAGCGTCTTGTTACCAAATACCAGTTCAGGGAGTATCTCAGGGCAGGAGCGGCGGAGGTCGTGATGCCGGACCTGATCTGGACCGGCGGCATCACCGAGACGAAGAAGATTGCCACTATGGCTGAAGCCGAGCAGAGGCCAGTCGCTCCCCATGACATGACTGGCCCGGTGAACGTATTCGCCTGCGCTCACATCTGCATGAACGCACCAAATGCGTGGCTGATGGAAACCTGCCGTGCCTTCTACGGTGATGCCGGCTGGTATAAGGACATCATCGAGCCAAACATCAAGGTAGTTGACGGCATGCTGCTCGCTCCAGAAGGTCCCGGCATTGGAACGCGGCTACGTGACGAAGTGTTCGATCGTGATGACATCACTGTCGAGTTTTCAGATCAGCCTGGCGCCCCCCACTGGGGAGGTTTGCGGTCCCCGGTGTTTGAAGTTGTCGGGAAGGCCGGACAGCGCAAAGTGCAGTACAGGGAATCCTGGCACTAGGCACGTTCGACCGGAGCGACATCTGTTCGCAGCGGCCTCTTGTTGCGTCCCTGCACGGCGGTCACCTGAGCGAGACAGTCGCGCTAGTAAATCGGGGCCGGCTGTTCTGCCAGTTGGGCAGATGCCGCAGCGGCTCCAGCACCCTTCGCAACCTCGTAGCCATGTGTCGGAAGCAATCGTTCCAGTGCGTTTAGAAGGTTGAATACGTTTGCCGGGACGCAGGACTCACCCATCAGGCCGATGCGGATGACTTTGCCTGCAAATTGACCGAGCCCTCGGCCGACTTCAATGCCGTACTGCTCGAATAGCTGCGTGCGTAGCGCAATGTCGTTGACACCCGTAGGAAGTGTGACCACCGTCAACTGGTTCAGCCGAACAGCCGGGTCGACGGGTGACTGCAACCCAAGTGCAGACAATCCTGCTCTCAACGCTGCGGCAACGCGTTCATGGCGTAGCCAGCGAGTTTCAAGGCCCTCGTTCAACGTCAATGCCAGCGCTTCTCGTAGGCCGTAGACCATGTTCACCGGATTGGTGTGGTGATGCTTGCGCTCCGGCCCCCAGTAATCTGCGATTAGCGTCAGGTCCAGGTACCACGAACTCGGGAGAGTCTTGCGCTTCCTGATGTATTCAAGTGCGCGCTCAGACAACGCTACCGGGCTGATTCCCGGAGGCGCAGCAAGGCATTTCTGACTGCCAGAGTACGCAAAATCAAGATCCCAGCGATCAAAGTCAACATCACAACCGCCAAGCGATGTCACGACATCTGTCATAAACAATGCACCGGCCCTGTGGGTGATTTCAGACATCTCTTTTACCGGGTGCAGCGTTCCTGCTGATGTTTCAGCGTGAATGCTGACTACCAGCTTTGTATCCGGGTGCTGCTTCAAGGCGTCTGCAAGTTGTTCCGGGTTGAACGCCTTACCCCACTCTGACTTCAGTTCAACGACCTCTGCGCCAAGCCGCTGGCACATATTGACCTGGCGCTCACAGAAAAAGCCGTACGAACAGATGATGACCTTGTCACCTCGCTCGAGGATGCTCTGCAAACCCGCTTCCATTCCTGCCGAGCCGGCGCCTGCAACGGCAAATGCCCGCTGCTCGGTTTTGAAAACCTCTTTCAGCATCAGGATGACTTCATCCAGCACCTTGAAGTAAGCCGGGTCGAGATATCCCAGTACGGGAAGGGACATTGCACGAAGAACCGAAGGGTTGGCAGAACTTGGCCCCGGACCCATGATTGTCCGTCGGGGTACGGAGAGCGGTGCGAAGCGTGGGGCAGGTCGACTGTTGGTGTCTGGTGACATTGTTGTTCTGGTGATGCTGGCGGATGTGATGTTCGGGACTGATGTATCAGCCCTATACAGGATTGATGTGCTCAATTGCACAGATGAACGATTCTACAGCTGCGATGATTCACTGCGCACGCCCGGCCAGCACGCATTCCAGCGGCTATAATCCGGCACGCATGCTCAGGCTCAGCCGGGTTTTGCGAAATCTCACACTCAGTAAAGGTGATTCAAATGGACCTCGGTCTAACAGGAAAAGTCGCGGTAATTACCGGTGGAAGTGACGGCATCGGCAAGGCTGCAGCCGCATCCATGGCAGCCGAAGGTGCAAAGGTCGCCATCGTTGCAAGGACGCAAGCCAAACTCGATGAGGCTGTCGCTGATATCAAGAAAGAAAGCGGTAGCGACGATGTGATCGGTATTTCTACCGATGTCCGCAACGAAGATTCCGTCAAGGCCATGATTGCGGCTGTCACCGGCAAATGGGGTCGTCTGGACATCCTCGTTAACAACGCTGGTACATCATCCGCATCTCGCCTCGAGGACATGACGAACGATCAGTTGACCGATGACCTGCAGCTCAAGGTGTTCGGAGCTGTCTACTGCATGCGTGCGGCGCTGCCACATTTGCGTAAGTCTCCCGCTGCGGCCGTGGTCAACACCACGACACCCGGTGGAAAGGCTTCCGGTCCTGGTTCACAGCCGACTTCACTTTCCCGTGCGGCGGGTATTTCCCTGACCAAAGCATGGTCAAAGGAATTTGCCCCGGAAAACATACGGGTGAACACCGTATGCGTCGGCGTACTTAAAAGCGGGCAGCACCGGAACCGGTGGGAAGCAGCAAATGCGAAAGACCCTTCGTATTCGCTTGAAGACCACTGGAAGATAGTCGGTAAGAACGTCCCGATGGGCAGAATTGGTGAAGCCAGTGAAGCAGGAGACGCCATTGCGTTCCTCTGTTCAGAGCGTGCCAGCTACATCACCGGGGCATCACTGAATGTAGACGGCGGTACATCACCGGTGGTTTAGAGGTTTGACGGGGCGCAAACCTGCAACGTTCCTGCTTCTGAGCAGCGAGATACGCTGCGTATTACGCGGAATGCCTAATAAAGCGTTGTAGGTGCGCCCGACAGTTTGTTAGGATTGTGACCGAATTCTCAATGGGCGGGAGGCCAAGTTGACGACTGCCAGCCGGGAGACCGGTGAAAAGCTGCGCGAACGTATTCGGCACGCTATCTCATCCCAACAGCAACCAACTGTGACGGTGCTATCGTCACTGCTCGCTGTCCAGGATCTTCTTCACTACATTCCTGATGAGGCTGTCGAAGAAGTTGCTGCATTCTCCAAGACTTCGATAAACGAGGTCTGGAGTGTTGCATCGTTCTACACGAACTTCCGTTTCACTCCTCCGGGGAACGTGACCCTGGATGTTTGCTGGGGCCCCAGCTGCCATTTGATGGGAGCGCAGAACGTGTTGAAGGCTGTTCAGGACGAACTGGGCCTCAACGAAGAAGCTACGACTGAAGACGGAACGGTCACGCTCCGTTACAGCACTTGCCTGGGAGCGTGTGCAAACGCACCGGTGGTTGCTGTGGACCACCACATGCGAGGCCGGGTCACTCCAGTGTCAGCAGCCCAGATAGCCGCAAGCCTGCGCAAGGCACCACCTTCTCACTGAACCAACCGCACTTTTTGGAATAGCGAATGGCATCCGTATACGAGGAACTGCTCGAACGAGCTAACGCCCGATGGGCACAGCTCGATAAATCCGATACTCCGTGGATTCGCGTCCAGGGTGGCACCTCTGGCCAGGCTGCCGGTTCGGATGAAGTCATCGCCGCCGTTCGGTCGGCTGTGAAAACTGCTGGCGTAACTGCGAACGTCACGTCGGTCAGCGCTATTGGCCTGATGTATTTGGAGCCGATCGTCGATGTGAAGATGCCGGGAGCGCCACGGGTGCTATACGGCAACGTTACACCAGAGTTCGCTTCGGAAATTGTTGAGAAACACGTTCTGAGCGGACAGGTGATCACTGACAAGGCATTTGCATACTGGGGCGACCGCTCCTCTGCGCCTGATGGCATCCCGCACATCGAGGACATGCCGGCGTTCGCCAGGCAGACCCGCATTGTCACTCGCAATTTTGGAACCACTGACCCACACGATCTGCTTCATTATGTTGCGAGCGGCGGTTACTCAGCGCTGAATCGAGCACTTCACGAGCAGACTCCTGAAGGCATCGTCAATGAAGTGAAGGCGTCCGGTCTTCGCGGTCGCGGTGGAGCAGCGTTCCCCACCGGTGTTAAGTGGAGCTTCCTGGCCCCGAACAAAGCACCGGTGAAGTACGTTCTATGTAACTGCGAAGAGGGTGACCCCGGTGCGTTCAATGACAAGGGCATCCTGGAGAACGACCCGCACACACTGGTCGAAGGGCTGATCATCAATGGTTACGCCACCAATTCCACCCACGGCTATGTGTTTATTCGTCAGGGCCACGAAATCCCGATCAACGCCACTCGCAAGGCCATTCGTGACGCATACGAAGCGGGTTTGCTTGGCAAGAACATCATGGGTAGTAACTTCTCATTTGAGATGGAAGTTGCACTGACCGGTGACTCTTACGTTGCAGGTGAAGAGACAGCGCTGATGGAAGCGATTGAGGGCAAACGCTCCACCCCGCGTTTCAAACCTCCGTTCCCTGCGGCTGCTGGTCTCTGGCAGAAGCCGACGAACATCAACAACGTCAAGACCATCTCATACGTCCCGTCAATCGTCAGCAACAGCGCAAGCTGGTTCAAATCAACCGGTACCGAAACATCTTCCGGAACCGCCATCGTCTGCCTGTCCGGTCACATCAAGCGACCGGGTATGTATGAGATTGCAATGGGAATGACTGTGCGCGAAGTGCTTGAAGAGATCGGTGGCGGAGTTGAAGGCGGCAACGAGATCAAAGCGCTGCAAACAGGTGGGCCGCTCGGAGGCGTTCTTGGCGCTGAGGCGTTTGATGTTCAGATTGACTTTGACTCTATGTCAAAGGCCGGAGCCATTCTTGGATCTGGCGGCATCATCGTTGGCAACGAGAAGACCGACGTAGTTGACCTGATTCGCAACCTGATCGCATTTACCCAGTTCGAATCCTGCGGAAAGTGTTTCCCGTGCCGGTTGGGGAACACCCACATGCTGGAAGTTCTCGACCGCATGTGCAAGAACGAAGGTCGAGCAGGTGACCTTCAATTGATCGAAAAAGTCGGCATGAACATGAAGGTCGGATCGCTCTGCGGTCATGGCCAACTGGGTTTCAACCCGATAGCTTCCGCACTCAAGTACTTCGGTGACGAGTTCGAGGAGCGGATGAGCGGTTCCCTGGCCCCTGCAGGTTCTTTTGATGATGGTTCGATGATTATGCCGACACGTACTCGCCCGTAACACGGCTCAAAACGCCGGGACCCTGGATAGGACATGGCAGACGACATCAAGTTTTCGATAGACGGCACGGAAGTAACCGCAAAGCCGGGCCAAACGGTTTTGCAGGCGGCACTGGATGCCGGGATTTACATCCCGTACCTCTGCTATTACCCGAAAATGAAGCCCTACGGGGCGTGTCGCGCCTGTGTAGTTGAGACCGAAACCAACGGTCGCAAGATGACCACAGCGTCCTGCACGCTTCCTGCCGCTGCGGACATGCAGGTGACAACGAATTCAGACGCCGTGTCTGGTCTGCGCCAGGGCATTATTGAATTACTCATGTCCGAACATCCGCATGGATGTCTGACTTGCCACCGTATCGAACTGTGTGGCCCACAGGACATCTGCCAGCGCCACGTCGCCGTCACTGACCGCTGCACAATCTGCCCGAAGAACGAACGATGTGAGCTTAAAGACACGGTGCGATTGGTTGAGCTTGACCTTCGGACACCGCTCAACTATCACCGCCGCAACCTACCGGTACACACTGACGACCCGTTCTACGACCGGGATTACAACCTGTGCATTGTCTGTGCGCGTTGTGTCCGGGTTTGTGAAGAGGTTCGCTTCGACACCGCTCTCACGCTAACCAGCCGCTCCGGTGTCGCCCTCGTGGGAACATCCCACGGATCATCACTTTTGGAATCAGGCTGCGAATTCTGCGGAGCATGCATCGATGTCTGCCCCACGGGCGCGCTCGTCGAGCGTGACTACAAGTGGGAAAAAGCCAAAACGCAAGTCTCGACTGTCTGCACGAACTGCTCAGTTGGCTGTGAGATGATCGCCGAAGTTAACCGCTTCGATAAAGTTATCCGCTTCCGCGGTGATCTTTCAGGTGAAGCCGGTCGCGGCCAGGCATGTTTCAAGGGCAAGTTCGCTTACGACTACCCGAATCATCGTGACAGGCTCAAGACTCCGTATATCCGTGAAGGTGGAGTCATAAAGAAAGCTGATACCGCCTCGGCCGTGAATCGGATTGCTGACGCGCTGAAGAAGTACAGCGCTGACCAGGTTGCAATCATCGCATCCCCTCGAGGATCCAACGAAGACAACTACATCGCCAGCAAGTTTGCGCGGACGGTACTGAAAACCAACAACGTGGATTCTGGTTTGAACACAGTTCCTGAAGTGTTCACGACGATGCAAGAACGGCTTGGCACGACAGGTGCGACCAATCCTATCTGGGACCTGGAGTCATCAAAAACCATCGTGATTATCGGTGGTAACCCGACCGAAGAACAGAATGTCCTGGCCGTCCCGATCAAGAAGGCTGCGAGAGCCGGTGCGAAGATTATCGTTATTGATTCTCGCGAGACCGAGTTGACTCGGTATGCAACGGAATGGCTTAAGCCACAGCCTGGAACAGAGCACTTGCTGGTCGCCGGCATGGCAAGAGTGGTTTCTGATGGCTCGTTGGAAAACCATGATTCTTTGAACGAGTCAGCACTCGAGGCAGAAGACCTGAAACAGTCGCTGTGGGCTTTTGACCCCGGCAAGGTCTCGGACGTTTGTGGTGTTGATGAAAACCGGTTACGTCGTGCGGCACGCACATATGCTGAAAATGGCCCTGCCGCTGTCGTGTTCGGCGTGGACACAGTTGGCAAGGAAAACCGGGTTTCGCTGACCAACGCAGTAATCAATATCGCACTGCTTTGCGGGAACGTTGGCGTTGCTGGCGGCGGAATCTACCCGCTTTACGCAGGCGCAAACACATCAGGTTCCTGGGACGTGGGGTGCGCCCCTGATTCGTTGCCGGGAAACCGTTCAGTAGCAACGGCTGCTGATCGGGCAGCCGTCGAGGCTGCATGGTCTCTGACACTGAGTACCGGAGCGGGACTTGGCGTGTTGGAAATGCTGGATGCAATGCGATCAGGCCAGATCAAGGCAGCTATCGTGATGGCGGACGGCATGGACGCTGCGAAATCTGAATACGGCGATGTTCGCCACGCGCTAGGCTCTCTAGACTTCCTTGCAGTCTCAGCGGTCTTCGATTCGGACTGGACAGCATCGGCCAACGTGGTGATACCCGCTGCGACGTACGCCGAACAGACATCCACGATCACGAACCTCGAACGTAGGGTCCAACAGGTTAGGCAAGCAGCTGAGCGCAAGCACAGTGAGATGTCTGGCTGGGAGATGATCGCATCGGTGGGCAACGCTATGGGAGCACAGGGTTTCACCTTCTCCGGCCCGGATGCAGTGTTCGACGAAATACGTGGCATAGTCAGTGGATACAGCGGAATTACGTACGAACGACTTTCGACAGCCGGAATACAGGCTCCGTGCCAGTCAGTTGATGAAGACGGAACACGAATCCTGTTTGGCGGTGTCGAAAGATCACAGCTGCCTCCACTAACCGATCTTGGGTTTGAGATCACGGTTCCTGTGCGAACACCTGGCTTGACATTCCTGCCGGGTAGAGTCCTTCACCAACCAGAACGTGACATGAATGTCGAACGCCGCGGTGACATGAACTATGCGCAGCGTGAAGAGATTGTTCATCTGAACCGGGATGATGCGGATGAAGCGAACATCAGTAACGGTGATCGGGTCCGGGTGCTGGCTCAAGGTGGCACTGAAGTAATTGTTGGAGTGGCTGCGTTGGATATGCCTTACCGGGGATTCGTCGCCGCTACCGAACTCTTCGCAAACGTGGCAACTGCTTTGCAGGACAGCAATGAACCTGATCCTGCACCTTCGGTGCCGGGACTTTCACTGCGGAGTGTTACTCTAGTGAAGGCTCCTGCACGGCAGGAAGCAGAAGTAGCTGCCGACTAGACGTGGTTCATATTTCGGGTGGGTTTCAGGCCCGCTTGCATCTATTGCGGATATTGACCATCTAACTATCTGAAGCACCGAACAAGCACATGCGGTTCGGTTAGAAACCCCACAGGGGATTTCTGAAGGGAAATAATCAATGGCAAAGCCGGTTAACGTTGACGACGCAGAGTTTCAGGCCAGTGTCTTGGACTCGGACGTTCCTGTACTTGTGGACTTCTGGGCTGAGTGGTGCGGACCATGCAAGATGATCGCACCTGTCGTGGACGAATTGGCCAACGAATACGATGGCAAAGTCAAGTTCACCAAGTTGAACGTGGACTTCAACCCACAGACGTCAGCCAAGTACGGCGTCCGCAGCATTCCAACCCTCTTGATCTTCAAGAACGGTGCGCCTGTTGACCAGGTTGTTGGAGCAGTGCCCAAGGCTGTCCTCAAGGGACGACTTGAGCAGGCTCTGGCCTGATTAAGCTGTTTGGCTAAAAGAAAGCGGCCGGGCTTATTTGCCCGGCCGCTTTTTTGTCTGGCTTAACCCCTGTTTACTGGACGGTGCTGATAGGTTCTGCCATTGGCTTGAACTGGCATCCTTCGACGAACAGATCGAAGAAATCCGGGATGGTCTCAAGCTCGACGTGCTCAATCTGCGTAACGAACTCTTCCATCTCACGACGCTTTGGCCCGGAGATCAGCATTATCGTAGCACCTTCGAGCGATGCGTTTCCGACTTTCACAATGCGTTCGAGCGGTAACCCGGCAATAAAGCCAATGTCGCGTGCGTTCGAGGCATCGACGTAGTTCGCGAATCCTCCAGCAAGGTATAGCGATTCGTATTTGTCCAGTGTCAGGCCATATTTCCTCAGCACAATCGACTGCCCGCAATAGTTGGCTGCTTTAGCCTGTGCAAGGGCCGAGATATCCGCTCGTGAGAGTGTCAGCTGCTGCTCCGGGGAGAAAACATACTCGTTCGTGCCGGGAGCAAGCTGCCCCAATTCTGTCATCCGACCTGTACGGCGAAGTTCAGCCAGCAGATCGATAAGCCCTGAGCCACATATCCCAGTTGGTTCGATCTTGCCTATTACCTGTAGTTCCGGTGTGTCTGAGCCATTGAACTGGAATTTTTCTACAGCCCCATCGTATCCAGGCATACCGTAGGTGACCTCTCCACCCTCGAAGGCAGGCCCCGCAGGGCAGGAGGCCGCAAGCAGGCGATGCCGGTTCCCCACGACCACTTCCGTGTTCGTACCGACGTCTACGAGCAGCACAGGCTCCTCTTGGAGTTCCATGCTTACTGCCAGCAGGTCAGCCGCCACATCTGCGCCAACATGGGAACCAATCAGCGGCCCCCCATAAATATTTCCTTCCGGATTGATCCGAACCCCAAGATCACCGGCACGCACATTCAGTGCAGTCGTCTGACGCTTGCCGTCCAGGAATTCCATCTCAACGGGTGACTTGTATGGTTTCTGGCCTATGTCCTGTACGTCATAGCCGAAAAAGATTTCCCGCATCGTGGCATTGCCTACTGCCACCAGTTCATAAATATGCCGACGTCGTATCTTCAGTGTCTTCACCATCTCGCCAATCTCAAAATTGATTGACGACAGCATCACGGCCTGCAACTCACCATGGTATTTCCCACCATCGTAAGAAATGCGGTTCATCACATCTGACCCGCCGAAGCGCTGCGGGTTCTCAAACGAAGTGGTGTAAATGGTTTTCGCCGTTTCAAGATCGACGAGGTTCATCACGACTGTTGTGGTCCCGATGTCAGCGGCGATGCCGAGTAGGCGTCCACGGTATTTGTCGATCTTCCGCGGGCCCTCCGGACCGAGGAACATGACATCGTCGCCCTCCCGGTACACGAACGGCTGGGACTCAATGTCGTCTCGGTGAATTCCTTCCGTCAGAATCCGCGGCTGGCGGCGCAGTACCGCAAACTCGATCTCAGCAGATATGTTGGTGACGGTTGCCTGGCATGCGAGACGATAGTTTCCCCGAAGAAATTTTTCTGGCTCAGTGGGGGAATTCAGACCATCTGCACCACGGCGAATTTCAACGATACATTCGTGACATTCACCATTGCGACCACAGGATGTTGGCACGCGCAAGGCTACATCGTCGGCGTAGTCGAACAGCGTCTTACCGTCAGTCAGAGGAATTCGCTTGTTGTCGTGAATGAGTGGCATGGATTAAGTATGCAGTGTCAGCCTGATGGTTTGCCTTTGAAAGTGGATCACACAGGACACAAAGAGCAAAAATTGGCTTCTATCTGGCTGGCGATTATTGCGGGTCGTCAGATACAGCGCCGCCATTTACCCAGGATTGTCGATAGTCGATCCTGTCGCTGCCCGCACATACTGGTTTTTCCATCGGGTCTTTTGTGAAGAACTGGTTGCGGCAGGAAAACCTGGCTGTACAACGGGAGCGAGCGTCCTTGTACGGACAGCGGCTTTCCATCACCTCATCAGCCTTCAGTGCAATTTCACTGTAGATGTCGTAAAGGCGGTCCATGCTGGCGCGAAAACGGTCTACATCAATGCCGTTGGCACCGTCGCTGCCCGTGTTCCCGCGGCCCGTATTCCCACCAGTAGGTGAACTCAGGCCTTTAGCTCCTTCAGGAGCACTAGTAGTTCCTTCGCCCTGTCCACACATTCGACTGCATTCTCCCCGTAGCCGTCAGCGCCCATCTCGTCAGCAAATTCCTGCGTGACAGGTGCGCCACCAACCATCATGCGAACTTCGTCGCGAAGGCCAACGTCTTCGAAATAGCTGATCACGCGTCCCATGTTGGGCATGGTGGTTGTCAGGAGGGCAGACATACCTACCAGCTGTGCATCATGCTCTTCGACAGCATCTGCGAACTCATCCGGGGCAGTGTCGACTCCGAGGTCATGCACAACAAAGCCCGCTCCGCGCAACATCATGATGCAGAGGTTCTTGCCAATATCATGCAGATCACCCTTCACCGTTCCCATGACAACAGTTCCTATGGGTTCGACGCCTGACGCGGACAAGATTGGCTCTAGGTGCTGCATGCCGGCTTTCATTGCACGAGCAGATACAAGAACCTCTGGAACGAAGATCACGTTGTCTCGGAATTTCACCCCCACGATGGCCATTCCGTTTAGCAGTCCATCATCCAGCACCTGGTTTGCTGTGTAGCCGTTGTCGAGCGCTTCTTTAGTTAATCGCCCGACTTCGGTGTTTGCACCGAGTATTAACTGATATGCAAGCTCTTGCATGAGCGCGTCCGTTTTCTCAATCGCTTCACCAATGTGCTTCTGTTCGCCGGGTCGCGTGACCCATTCGAACTCTTTAGCCAGTCCTTCGTGCTGTATTGCCATGATTCTGTCGTAGGTCTCAGTTCAGTTGGTTGGTGACGTAGCAGGCTGTCCTGCAAGTCATTCAATATGTGTAGCGACGTGTTTGGTCGTTCAAATCATTCCGTGCTCAGCCGCCCAGTCTTCCACCGCGATCGGTATCTCAACCAGGTTTTCAGCTTTGGTTTTTAGTGGGACTGCACATTCTGGTGCAATCAACTGCACACCAGCATCCAGCGCCCGGTAAACCTCTTTGCGTACTTCCGCAGGTGTCCGTGCGTAAAGCGTCGTCGGGTTGTTGACGTTGCCGACTAGCTTTATACCGCCGTTTACTGCATCCATCGCCTCTTGCGGGTCATTACGCGAATCGAAATGGAACGCAGCCATTCCAGTCTGGGCTATATATGGCATCCGATCGATGGTGTTACCACAGATATGCAGGATGATTGGCACGTCAAACGTTTCCGCAAGTTCCTGGTGCATCTCGAGCAGGAATCGCTTGTAGTACTCAGCGCTTACCAGGTCACCGGTTGCGTGGTCAGGTAGCGTCAGGATGTCCGCTCCAGCATCAATCTGCGCCTGCCCGAAGAGAACGGTGAACTCCTTTAGTCGGTGGAGGGCGGCCATCGTCTCATCAGGGTCATCAACCGTGCCAAGCAAGAACGGTTCAACGCCGAATACGTGATAGGCAAGCGTCCACGGCCCCATCGTCTTGCCGATGATTGCGACATCGTCACCAAACTCCTGTTTAAGGAGCTTGATCGACCCGGTGATTGCGGTGATGTCCCGGTGTTGCAGGAAATCAGCCGGAACCTTCACATCTCGTGATGATTTCCAGATTGGGTTCGCCATGCGAACTGTCGGCCAGTTGTCTTTCTGTTCCCACTGCATGTCGCAGCCAAGAGCCGACGACTCCTGGATGATTGAGAAATACGGGGCGATAGCGTCAAACCCGAATTCTGTGTATTCAGTTGCTGCCAATCTCGCGTTCATCTCAGGGTCGCGGTTGGCTTCCGGGAAATATGCATTCACGAGATCCATCATCTCGACGGTCGCAACGCTGGTCGGGTTCGCCACAGGAGGGCGATCAACGGGAAGGCCGTTGAGTGCGTTCATGACCCTCTGGCGAGATGTCATCTTTCCTGCAACCTGTGCTTTGGTTGTCATCGCTCTACTCCTGCGCAATATCAAACAGCGCTGGCTTTACCCGTTGTGGCATTAAGTCTGGCTGAAACCGAGCGTTTGCGTGGTCATCTGTCCTTCAGATTCTTCAGCTGCAAGCATCCGCTCAACCGCGCTCACGTTACGTGCATACGGCAGCAGCAAGCGCACGAAACCATCGTGCTGCTGGCCATCAGGGAACCGGAAAGATTCAGGTGTAACCCGTTCGCATTCGCCGTAACGCATAAACCCACCAACAGCCGCTTTCACTCGCGCATCAGCCCGTGGTGAATCACCGTTCGTAGTCACGGTATAGACATAGACACCAGATTTATCTTCCCCAGTGACAGAAAACGTCAGGTTTGACTTATTGTCAGGTACTTCCATTGGCCCCGACGGAAGTTCATCCGGTTCTTTTTCAACAGCCTCACGGAATGCGAATTTAAGCGGTTGAAGCAGGATGTCGCCTGATGGGACACTGGCCTGGTTGGTGGTTCCGTCTACCGTTGCCAGATCACCCAGGGCAACGAGTCGATCACGGATCGTTCTAATCCGTTCATCCGTACCGGGCACAGGACTGTATGACCAGATGGTAAGCAACCTGTCCTTCAGGAAAAGCCCCACGGTGATGTCATGGAAATGGGGGTCCATCGAGATTAGTTCGATACATTGGCCGAGACGTTTGATGGTCTCGCGTACCTTTGGCTTGTCAGTGCCCTGCGTCATGTCATCTCCCAAAACGTCGCCGTGTGCAGATTCGCGTGTGCTGCCAACTGGCTTACGGGTCAATCAGCCGCAGTATGCTACACGACTGTTGCATAGTCTACACCG
>JAURLM010000247.1 GCA_030831265.1 Chloroflexota bacterium | reverse complement strand
ATGGAACCTGGGCGGACCGGAGCGCGAGCCGGACTACCACGATGATATGACGCCGTACTCGACGGCATGGCCTGACTGCGGCACTGCGATTCGCTGCGCTGTCGAAGTTCCAGAGGAGAGGTTGCCGTCGAACTGCGAAACGTTCTTCGTGTTCCCTGACATTCCGCACCGCAAGTTCCGCAACGACAAGATAATGCGAATACTTGGCTGGCGTCCGCGCTACCACGTCGAAGCGCTTTGGAACAAAAAAATGCGCACTCCACCGTCAGGTACCCACGGAGCGTATTAGGAGCGGGGAATCAAGCGTCGAAGTTACGCTGTTCCGAGATTTCGGTCGGTTCAGGCCACTCTATGACGACAAACCCGGGTAGGCCGAGCGAACGCCATACTTCAACTGGATCGACATCGATCTCGCTGGCGAGGAAACCCGCGATTACGGTTCCGTGGGAAACTATGGCAACGTCGCCATCCGGAGCCTCCTGGTTCAAAGACTCCAAGCCAGCCCTGAAACGACGTGCAGCCGCGGCAATAGTCTCCGTGCCATACACGAGATCATTCGGGTTAGATAACGCCTCAGCCACCGCCGCCCGGAATTCATTGCTGCCCAGGTATGGCACATTTGTACGGTGCTGCTCGCCAAATCGAACATCTGTGTCCAGTGGTTTGCCAGCTTTGCGCGCAATTACTTCGGCCGTCTCAACCGCTTTTGGTTCCCGGCTGGACCAGACGGCGGCAACGTTGAACTCATCGGCAAGAACATCAGCCAGTTCTTCAGATCGGTGCAGTCCAACGCCTGAAAGGTGCCATGTGACCGCAGGAAGCTCAGGCCTGACGATAGGCGTCGAGTGTCTTATGAGAATGAAGCGTCGCACGTCGGCAGTGTACCGCACGAAATGTGCGAGGCAAGCTAACTTTCGTGTCGAAAAGACCTGACCATTTCGTACAGGTCCGGCAGAGCGGCTGCGGGACCGGCACCGGCGGTTAGCTGGTACATCGCACCCGGAGTAACGAAGCAGAACTCGTATGTGCCGGTTGTGGAACCGTCTGAAGCCGGAGGCGTGATCCGACTAACAGAGACCGTTATGTCTTCGATCTCGATGTCGTTCAGCGATAACGACACCTGTGAACCTCCAGGTTCGATCATCGTCGGGGTTACGCACGTTGGTGAACTCACAACTGTGCGGTCCAGTCGGACGACATCCATGAACATGAACGTCTTAAATCCACCAGCCGTATCAGTGCGGAATGTTGCGCTTGTGGGCTGGCTACGTTGGCTGTCGGTCGGATCAACAAAATCCCACCAGCCGTTCTCCGGCAATTCCATGGACCAGTTCGCGTTCTGGATGTGCCAGCGCACGAGTTTGCCCCAGCGGGCCGTTGTAGCCGTATCAGTGACATGGGACGGCCGCTGCAACACTTCAGGCCGCACGCCGCTGAGATTCTGTCCCACCTGTTCCGCGCCAACGCTGCAACCGCTGATTGCGATCGCAACTATCAAGAAAACAAGACTGATAAGTGTGAGTCGGCGCATCACTGGAATCCCGCTTTACGCTCTGCGTATTGCTTGATTCTCAGTGGCAGATGCCCGGATCGGATGGGGTCAAATCCCAAAGGTGAGTACGGGTTGACACCAGTAGTGTTCTACCCGTCAGTGTTGAACGCGGTGTCTTTGTCTGCAACCCGGTAGTAGTGAATTGATTTCGACCAAAACTCCTCAGTTTCCGGGACACCGAGGTACAGGCGGATATCACCGCGCTGAAAAAACGCCATAGGCTGGCCGGGAACCTGGAACAGGAAGGCCATACCGAGCGTGTCACGGTAGAACTCGGCAGCACGGTCGATGTCACTGACTCTAATGTGAATCTGCCCTATCGACTGCAAGATGCTATTCGTGCTTATACAGAATCCTCCCATCCAGCATTGGCCTCATCTTGCACGAAAACGCCAGTCTACTTAACACTGTTAACAGTGACGATAAGCCTCATTAGTTAACACTGTTAATAACAATGCCAGTACCACCACTACCAGATGGAATGCAGGACAACCTGCTCAATGGCGTCGCCAATCAACTCCACACGCTGGCGGTTCATCTGCTGCGACAGGCGCGTATTTCCGATCGAGAATCAGGGCTCACTCCAGAACGGCTCTCACTGCTATCCATCCTGGCTTATGCGGGACCACAGACGATAACGGACCTCGCTGAACAGGAGATGGTTTCGCTTCCGGCGATAACACGCATTGTTAACTACCTGGAAGAACTTGACTACGTTCAGCGTGATCGCGATTCAGAAGATGGTCGCGTGGTGCTGGTTTCGGTCACAGAATCCGGCCGCGAAATCCTTGAAGAGGGTCGG
Source organism: Chloroflexota bacterium (assembly GCA_030831265.1). Taxonomy (GTDB): domain Bacteria; phylum Chloroflexota; class Dehalococcoidia; order Lucifugimonadales; family Lucifugimonadaceae; genus JAJCYX01. The sequence goes on along the minus strand of JAURLM010000247.1, from coordinate 5,500 downwards.
CGAAGGCGCGTGGAGCACGTGGCGGACATACTGTCGAGCATGCGCCGTCTCGAACTGATGGTGGTGTCAGAGGCTACTGATCTGCTTGACAGGATTATTGAGTAATACCGAATCGGCACTTATGCCATCTGGGCGCGTAATGCTTCAGGCGTGGTCACTGGCAGTTGACAGGTGTAGTTTTCGCAGACAAATGCCGTTGGCTTGCCATCAACCATTGGTCGGTCAGCCAGCAGCGGTGACGCAACACCTTCACCAGGTCTGCTCTGTGCTGCAATAACCCGGTTCGGGTGATATCCGGAGTGTGCGACTTCGATCAACGCCTGTGTAGCAGCATCGGTCATGTCACCTGTGATGACAATCTCTTGCGCGGTGTACGCGTACAGGTCAACTGCATTGATCCAGTTCGCGGTAGCCTCCGGTGCGCGCACCATGAGGTCACGAAGTGCTCGGAGTGATGACGTTGCACCTCGGTGATAGTCCGGCTCACCAGTGAATATCGCCAAACGGAGAAGTGAGACAGCCGCGGCTGACCCTCCGGACGGTGACGCTGTGTCGTAGATGTCCCGCGGACGCACGAGCAGTTCATCATGGTCGGTACCGGTGTCGAAGAACACCGCATCGTCCTCGGACCAGAACAGCTCGATCATTTCGTTCGCCAAAGACTTCGCTGCATCAAACCAGCGCGATTCGAAGGTCGATTCGTAAAGCGTCAGCAACGCATCGCAAAGCAGTGCGTAATCTTCAAGGTACCCGTTGAGACGCGCCGACGTAGTTTCGCTCGGGCCGGATGCCTTGCAGGTGCGATGCAACCGCCCATTGGTGTGCATTTTCGTCAGCAAGAAATCGGCATTCTTACGGGCAACTTCCACCCATTCGGGTTTACCCAGCGCAGCACCGCATTCAGCGAACGCCTTCAGCATCAAAGCGTTCCACGAGGTGAGAATCTTGTCGTCAAGTCCCGGCCAGACCCGTTTCGCACGCGCCTGGTACAGCTTTGTCCGTGCTTCACGGATGGCGGATTCAAGTTCAGAAATGGTGATACCAAGTTCTGTCGCCACATCAGCCGCGCCACGCGGTACATTCAAGATGCTCTTACCCTCGAAATTGCCGTCAGGATGCACATCCCAGTAGGCACACGCTATGTGTGAAAGATCAGAGTCAAGCACCGAGACAATCTCGTCCCGGGTCCAGACATAGAACTTGCCTTCTTCGCCTTCAGAATCCGCATCCTGCGCCGAAAAGAAACCACCCGCGGAATGTGTCATCTCGCGCTGCACATAGGCAAGCGTTTCTTCGATGATGCGACGGAACAGCGGGTTGCCGGTGGCCTGCCACGCGTGCAAGTAGAGCGTCACCAGTTGAGCATTGTCGTAAAGCATTTTTTCGAAATGCGGAACGAGCCACGTGTTGTCTGTTGAGTAGCGGGCGAAACCTCCGCCTAACTGGTCGTAGATACCGCCGCGTGCCATTTTCTCCAGCGTGACGGTGACCATCTTCAACGACTCGGCATCGCCTGTCCGGTACCAGTGTCGGAGCAGCAGTTCGTAGGCCATGGGCTGCGGGAATTTCGGTTGCGTTCCCATGCCACCGTTACGGTGGTCGAACTCCCGCTGGAATGCCAGGGCGGCATTGTCCACGATGTCGGTATTAAGCGGTTCACGGCTGTGCCGGACAGCGGCGATGGACTCGATATGCGAGACGATCTGTGATGACGTGCCGAGCAGCTGGCTGCGCTGTGCAGGATCGTGATACGCGGCTGATACTGCTTCCAGTACCCGCGGGAATCCTGGCATGCCACCGCGGTCTGTGTTCGGAAAATAAGTTCCGCCGTAGAACGGTCGTCCATCCGGCATCAGGAACACCGTCATGGGCCAGCCGCCGTGGCCGGTCATGGCCTGCACCGCGGCCATGTATATGGAGTCAACATCAGGTCGTTCTTCCCGGTCCACCTTGATGTTCACAAACAGCCGGTTCATCAGATCAGCTATCTCGTGGTTCTCAAACGACTCCCGTTCCATGACGTGGCACCAATGACACGCTGAATAGCCGACACTGAGCATGATCGGCCTGTTTGTCTCGCGCGCCAGAGCGAAGGCTTCATCACCCCACGGATACCAGTCCACGGGGTTGTCTTTGTGTTGCAGCAGGTACGGACTGGTTTCGCTGGCGAGTCTGTTTGACATTTTCTGTCCGTCGGCATCGATAACGGGCTAAGTGGTTACACCTTTGCCAGTTTGATGTATCGACCGCCAATCAGCCACTCTGAAACGTAGATGTTGCCTTCGTTATCGGTGGTCAGTCCATGCGGGCTATTGAATTTGCCGGTGACAATGCGATTGGTACGCATTGGAATGCCACGTGAGTCAAGCATATTCGGCCAGCCCTGCTCTTTCGCGACTTCATGGTTGTCGCCGAGGTACGTCACGAACCTGTCATCGGCGTCAACGATTGTCAGCCGGGCATTGAGTTCAGCGACAACGAGGTAATCACCGTATGGCGCAAACGCGCTGGGCGTAATCATGAAACCTTCGCCGAAACTGCGCTTGAACTCACCCTCCAGCGAATAGACCTGCACTCGGCCACTCGCGCGATCGGCAACGTAAAGCTCAGGCTCGCTGTTGCGTGTGTCTATCCAGATTGCGTGCGGGGTGTTGAAAGCACCGGCCTTTCCTTCATTGCCATCGATACTGGAAACATATTCGCCTGATGCTGTGAAGCGGTGAATATGATTCTGCCCGTAGCCATCAGTCACCCACACATCGTCATTACCGCCCTGCGAACGCTGCCACACGGCGACCTGCGTGGGAGAGAACGTTCCGGGGTTGTAGATAGGAAGCTCCGGTGCGACCAACTCCATCTCGATATCACCGGAAAGCGACATCTTGACGGTGTGCCCTGCTTTCGGTCCCCAGATGTAGTCATAGTCTTGATCAGGCTGCCGCTTACGGCCGTTATCTGCGAACCAGAGGTATTCGCGTGTTCCATCTGTGCAGATAGTCACGCCGTGGGCTTCGGAAAGCGGAACGTCCATCGTTCGCACAAGGCCGCCGTCAGTCGTCAGCTCCAGGACGGTGGAACGCGCAGGATGGAACGTGAGCAGGGTTCCGGATTTCGAGAACGCCATGCCGTGATGTGACCAGCCGCGGGCGGCTTCTTCCGGGTACGGGATGTCCGCAAAATCCTCTTGCCATTCGAATGTAAATTCACCGCTTCCAATTCGCATATTGTTGTCACCCGCCTGTTAGTTCACCCACCGAACGTTAACCCGACGAGCAATTTATCACTACGTGTACGATTGCGTTCATGCTAATACCCGCTTCACAGGAATCCATCACCGCCGCTGCGCTGAACCGGCTGTTCACGCATGCTCAAACCGGATTGCCTGAAGTCGAGTCGGTGAAGGCAACTCCTCTCGCTGGCGGCAATGGCTACCTTGCGCAGTCTTATCGGCTTGAATTGCAGTGGCGTAGCGGTGACGGCCCACGAACGCTGGTGGCGAAGTTACCGCTACAGGCGCGACTGGATACGATGACACTCGATGCGGTTCGCATGTACCGGCGGGAAGCCATGTTCCATCGTGTGGTCGCAGACAACGTCGCGATACCGACTGCCCGTGCGTATGTGGCGGAGATAGATGCAGAAACCAGTGCGGCCACAATGGTGTTCGAGGATCTTGGTGCGCTTGAGTCGTTCGGGGATGATGAATACATCTCTGCCGAGCGAGGACAACGGGCGTTGGAACATCTCGCATCGCTGCACGCTCACTACTGGAACAGCCCCAAATTGGCGGGCATGGAATGGCTGGCTGACCCGGCAGAAACCGGAGTCGACCAGGTGAACACGGAGCGGTTTGCAACTTCCTGGCCGCGGATGGTTGCTTCGGGAGCATATCCGCTGTCTGGAATCCAGCTGCGAATTGGCGAGTTGCTGAGTCGGCAGTTGGCCGGGCTTTACGAAGCACTCCACTCCGGGCCATTCTCACTGATTCACGCCGACATGCACCAGGAAAATGTCTTCTTTGATGGGCTGGAACCTGTGTTCATCGACTGGCAGCTTGCAGAGAGAGCGAACCCTGCGAAGGACGTTGCCAAGTTGACCGGTTCATGGCTCGAACCGGGAACGATTCACCGACAGCAACCGGCACTACTCCGCGGATATCACGATGCCCTCAACAGGCGCGGGATTACCTGCTATTCGCTAGACGCGCTCACGCGAAACGTGCACCTCGGCACGTGTCACTACATGGCGATCATGCTGTTTCTTGACGACCGGGACTTCGCAGCTATGGCGGCGAACATGGAAGCTCGCACGGACTTCACCAGCAATCGAATCCTTGCCGCGTGTGATCGCGAGGAAGTGCTCGCAGCGGTCGAGTCGCTGTAAAGACCAGTTACTTCCGGCCGCGTGCGGTCTGCCTTGCCCGTGCGCGGAACATTGCGAAGCTGGATGTGTAGCCGTGAAGCCGCGTATGTCCGTCCGTGGTGCTGATCTCGCCGTTCGAGAAGAATCCGGCCAACGGCACCGGTGCGACTACGTCCTGGAACATCGCTGTGTCGTGGTCTGGCTGACCATGCAGACGTTTTCCGAGACTTAGACATGAGAACATGAGCGCTGATGACGGCACATTGTCATCCGAGATGTAGTCCTCAAGCGAAGCCCGTAACTCCTGTTCGGCAGTCTCGGCGTCGCTGACATGGAACTGTACGACCTGGCCTTCCCGAATGACATCGCCGATAGCCAGCGCTCCGGTCTCTTCGATCATGCCAATCACGTTGCGAACAACGTATTCGCTGTTTGCGTCAGATTCGCCAGCTTGCTGACTGAGTATGCCCAGTTGCACTGACCTGCGAATGAGTTTCTGGCTGTGGGTTGAGGCTCCCTGGAAGACATTGCGAAGCACGTTCAACGCTTTTTCGCCATCGAGGCCGAGCAGCATGTTTTCCTGCGCTTCGGTAACGATCATGGGACGACCGATTGGGCGACATGCCTGCGCTACCACTGAGTCGACTGAGACATCACCGGTCAACGCAACGCCGGTTACGCCGGAGCGATGAACCTTGCCGTCAGTAAACAGCGCGCTTGTGCCGGGACCACCGCCGCCGCTGACAAGCCCACCAACCTTGTTGGCATTCGGGTAGGCGAAGTCCAGTCCGGCTATAAGTGCGTCTGGCTGAATAGTGTAGGGGTCAGGGAACAGCAGGAAGCTTCGCACCTTGTCCGGGGACACACCAAGCAAGTTGTGCCACGCGTCTGGAGCCGCATCAGCGTCAGGCATATCGGCCTGGTTGAAATGGAATTGCTGTGCACCGGTTTTCGGCATCACGCCCGCAACAACGGCCACACCGGGACGCCCCTCAATTTCACGGCCAGCACCAATCACACCAGATGCTGAACACCCGATCAGCAGGTCAGATTCAAGCCGAGAACTGAAAAGTTCGGGCGCGACAAAGTATGACGGAGCATGATGCCGAGATATGAAGACGAGCGTGAGGTTTGGCCT
>JAURLM010000246.1 GCA_030831265.1 Chloroflexota bacterium | reverse complement strand
TCGGTCGAGTTGCTTGACCTGAATGGCGATGTAAACAATGACCTTCCAGGTGTCACATTCTTGTGGTATGTTAAGGCTGGTAGCGGCTCAGTCATCTCCGGCGCAGCTAACCAGCGCACGGTGATTATCCAGGCAAACTCCGCTGGGTCTACGACTTTCGAGGTTCGCGTCTACCAGAACCAGAAATCGCAGGACTGGGTAGTCCTTCGAGAGATGGTTGTGACGGTCTCAAACCCGGCCCCCACGCCAACCGCTGCTGCTGCGCCAACAAACCCAGGCACTCCACCCGCTTCGGTTCCGAACGCTGACGGCGTTGTGACACCTGAAGGTTCACTGCTCCTGTCAACAACCGGTGTGGAGTCTGGATCGTCTCCAGAATCATCCGCTTTGAAGACAAAGCCGGTTGTTTACATTCAGCCTAGCTCTGTTACCAACTTCTTTGGTGCATCGGTAAGGCCGGTTGACCCGACAAGCTTGCCGACGATGCCGTCGAAGTACAAGATGGGTAGTTCTGCTGCCAGCATCACCTTCTACACTGCGGGTGGTGTAGAACAGGAGCAATTCACCATCCTGCGTTCAGCCAGGGTTTGTTTGCCGACTGCTTCGAGCGACCGTGTGAATGGAATCTCGAACGTAAAGCTGCTTCGCTACAACAGCGCTGTAAGCCAGTGGGTTGCCTTGAGCTCCACCTACAACGCGATTACGAATCAGGTATGTGGTAGCACATCCCACTTCTCGAACTTCGCAGTTGGTGTACAGCAGATAGTCGCCACGCCAGTTTCTGGTGACAACCTTCCTGCAACGGGCGGTTGGAGCCCGACCAGCAGCCTGCTGTCACTGGTAGGACTGTTCGGCTTCTTGCTCGTGGGCGGTGGTTTTGTGACAATGCGCCGGGCTAAGCAGGCATCAAGGCCTGAATAGCAACGGGCGTACTGCTAACCACGCAGACCTGTTCATAGAATTTATGAGAGGGACCCGGAAGGGTCCCTCTCTTGGTTTCAGAATACGAAACGGGTAGTCGGGTATTTCATGAGACAAGATCTGACGCCCAGTCATCGACCTCCGTATATGGCCCGATCCGTAATGAACTGGTTTGTGAATCGGCCAATTGCTGGCAGTGTGCTCCTGTTCGTGATGGCAGTTGGCCTCTATTCGCTGACAATGGCCCCTGGATTGGTATGGGCAAATCTAGGTGGTGATGGCGGAGACTTTCTTGCTGCTGCCCATACGTGGGGGATCCCACATCCGACCGGGTATCCCACGTACCTTGTGCTCTTGCGGGTGTTCAGCAGCCTTATGTGGTTCGGCGACCCCGCGTCCCAGGGCAACCTTTTTTCGGCTGTTGCCGGAGCCGCAGCGGTAGCGATTCTTTTCCTTGCTGTTCGAAAAATCCTGCTCAGGCTTCCTCTGTCCGAAACTCGCGGGCGCCTGCTGCCATCAATCACCGCGTTCGTCGCCGCGATGGGATTCGCCACATCAAATATCCCCTGGTCCCAGTCCACCATCACCGAGGTCTACACGCTCAACGCAGTCTTTGTCGCTTTGTTCCTCTGGATGGCAGTGCTGGCACATGCGCGGATCGACCGGGGTGAATCTTCACTGTTCTTGCGTTCCGGACTCGCATTTCTCCTGGGAGTAGCGCTCGGAAACCACCTGACGATAGTGTTAGTCGCCGTCCCGTTCGGGCTATGGCTTTACTGGCCGCTCTTGCAGCCGGGGAGACGCATGGCAGTGCTCAGAGAGTGGCAGACTGTGCTGGCGCTTGCTACGGGGCTCCTGGTGTATCTGTATGCGCCAATAGCATCATCGCAGGACCCTGCCCTTAACTGGTTCTTCCCTGATACGTTCACCGGTTTCCGGGACATGGTGTCTGGAAAGCTATACCAGTCCTATGTATTCGGTGTACACGGAGGGTTGCTGGGTGAGCGAATCCCGTATCTTGCCGACCGTTGGTTAACCCATTACACAGCCCTTGGTGCGATCTTTGGACTCGTCGGGATAACGGTTCTCTGGGGCAGACTGCGCGGCTTTGTGATCGCCAGCATCGCCTCGGTGGTGGCACTGACCGTCTACTCGATCACCTACAGCGGTTTCGATTCCTATGTGCTGCTAATTCCCGTTTTCATGGTCATCGGTATCTGGATTGCCGCTGGGATCTTGAACCTTGTCGTAAGTCTCAGCGAGTTCGTGGAGCGATCTCCTGATGCGTGGATTTCCCGGTTCCGCTCTGCCATCGTCCCAGTCGTTCTGATTGCTGCTGTTATTGGCACGTCTGTGTGGTCAGTGGCGTTCAACTACGCTGGAGTGGACGTCAGTAGCGACACAGAGGCAATGGACTACGTTGCCGAGGCGTTTGATACCGCTGGCCCCGGTGCGTTGATAGTTGCTGAAGATATTCCGACGTTCTCGCTGTGGTACCAGTCATTCGTGGTCGAACCGGATCAGGACGTGGCTGTCGTGGCGTGGTTCTTGCTCGGCTTTGACTGGTACTGGGAGCACTTACAGAGGCAGTTCCCTGATCGCATCCCACAACAAGAAATAAAATTGGCGGGGCGAGACGACTAAAAGAGATTGTTGCCTACAACAACGGCAGCATACCGGTGCTATTTACTCGTGAAGACGCACCTTATGCGGAGAGTTACAACCTTGAAGCCGCCGGGCCGTTGTGGCGCGTGCAGAATTGACATGATGCTTGTACGACTCTGTTTGTCCCCCCATTCGAGGAAGGAGACGGTATGCCGATTGCCCCGGATGGGCTGACCGTTGTACCGCTGAGCGGCATTCCATCTGTCAGGCCGGGTGACGATCTTGCTCAACTGATTGCCGATGCCATTCGGTCGGGCAAGTTGAAGTTAGCCGAGTCGGACATCCTTGTAGTTGCGCAGAAAGTCGTCTCAAAGGCCGAAGGAGCCACTGTGAGGCTTGGAGACGTGATTCCGGGCGATGAAGCGCTGGCTGTTGCCGAGACGGTTCAGAAAGACCCGCGGCTGGTTGAAGTCATCCTGTCAGAAAGTAGACGGATAGTCCGCAGTGTTCCGGGAATCCTGATTACTGAAACCCGTCACGGCCTGATATGTGCGAACGCAGGAGTGGACGCTTCCAACTCACTGGCTGAAGGTATCGTGGTTTTGCTGCCACGTGACCCTGACTCATCTGCTGCGCGTATCCGAAGTGGCATTGATGAGCGGACCGGAACGAAGATAGGCATCATCGTTTCAGACACGTTTAATCGGCCCTGGCGGAACGGCAGCATCAATGTTGCGATAGGAACTGCGGGATTCGATCCGCTTGATGATCAGCGTGGTGCATCTGATGATGCTGGCCACACCCTGCGAGTCACAATAGTGTCCGTTGCGGACGAAGTGGCATCAGCGGCACAACTGGTCATGGGTGAGGCTGGCGGAGTTCCGGCTGCACTGGTCCGTGGGCTCAAATTTACGCGATCTGACAGCGGGTCAGGCAGTTTATTGCGTGACCCGGGACGAGACCTGTTTCGATAATCTTTGCTACTTGCTGGCGGGTTTCTTTGCAGCGTTAGCGTTAGGGGACTTGGTGCCGTACCAGGAGGAATACTCGAAAGAGTTTCGGAACTCCTGGTCAATACCACAGAGCTTGCACTTACCCTTGCTGACTGCGCCGTTCGGAGGCTCGATCACCCAGTGGTGGGTGCAGTCCCCATCCGCTCCCTCAGTAGTGCCAGTGGTCTTGTCGGAAGCAGAAGTGGACTTGGACATAGACAATCTCTCCGAGGCTGTTGAGTGTCGTTGAAGCGGCGATGTTGAACTGGTCAAACGGCGCCTAACCGTTCAATTTTACCTCAGATTGCGTAACTTTGCCGCCGGGCATGCCGAAATGCAGTTCAGGCATCTGGGTTTACGGTCATCGGACGCAGTTATTTGGCCGCGTTTTTCAGGCCTGGGAAGCTGCCTTCGATGTAGCGGATGAGGCCAACGGTGATTGGTGCGCCGATGACGAGGCTGATCAGGAATCCGGTTCCGCCACCAATCCATGAGCCAATTAAAGCTGGAATGATCACAGCGACGATGATTAGTACCTGGTCTGTGAAGTCATTGCGGAGTTTTTTCATTTTGTATTCAGATCGTCCTTGCTGCGGATAACGTGCAACCGGTCTCATAGATTATGTTACTCAACGTAACCGATGTACGCATTGCGAACAGATGAATCCTCGCAGCGCGAGCCGAGAATTAGAGCATCACCTTCGGACATTAATCATCCGGTATACAGCATCCATATCCAGCGAACTCCTGACCACATCAGCAAGCCGGTCATACTCTGCGTCCATTGAGAACGGCTTGACCTGTGGTGGTTCGATGCCATTATGTTCAGCAACTGTTCGTAGCAACGGTTCTAGCACGTTTGGCGCGTCAAACAGGCCGTGGACGTAGCAACCTGCGACATTCCCCGTGGCAGAAACGGTTCCGTCAGCAACTGGCACTCCATCACCCCGGTCTATTTCCAACATGGGTGATGCTTCTCCCTGCCGCGACACTGTGGTTTCACCAGTATGTATCTCGTATCCAGTGCCGACGGTATTGCCGCGCAGCGCAAACTTTGTGTTAGGTGTCGTGACACGGAACCGGACCCTGCGCGTTACCTTCTCATCCCTGAAAATCGTACTTATCGGCAGCAACCCGAGACCTTCTTCATGGTCCGGCTCGCCGCCGTCCGCACCATCAGGGTCGTCCAGCTTCGTTCCAAGCATCTGATATCCGCCGCAAATACCAATCACCGTGACACCGTGATGTGCTGCATCACGTATTGCGGTATCCAGTCCTCGGCTCTTCATCCATCGCAGGTCGGCAATGGTGTGTTTTGTTCCGGGGATGAGCACAATGTGCGCTGACCGTACTTCGGCGGGATCCTGGACATACCGAACACTCACGCCTGCCCGTACAAGTGGGTCGAAATCATCGAAATTCGAGATGCGCGGCAACCGTATGACTGCTGCCGTGAGTTGGCCCTTGCTGGCGTGAAGTCGTTCTCGTTCCAATGACATCCCGTCTTCTTCCTGCACCTGCAGGTCACGGACCATCGGAACTACGCCTAG
>JAURLM010000245.1 GCA_030831265.1 Chloroflexota bacterium | reverse complement strand
CCGGCCAATGACGTTCGGCGGTGCAACCAGTTCCACTCGTCGAAGCTGGGCGGTTCGCACATAAAGCGCCTCGGCAGCCACACGCATTCCCGGAGCTATTGCCCCACCACTGTATTCACCATCTTCGTTGATGGCATCGAACACGGTAGCGGTGCCAATATCCACGACGACGCAGGGTTTGCCGTAGAGCGTGGTGGCAGCCACCGCGTCCACGACACGGTCCGTGCCAACATCCTGCGTACGGTCATAGCTGACCCGGATGCCGGTCTTCACGCCGGGACCAACGACAAGCGAGTCAATTCCGGTGATGTCTGCTATCGCGTCTCGCACCGTATGCGTCTGCGGTGGAACCACTGAACACATTGAGACAGCATCAAGTTCGTGCGGTGATATTCCACGGGCTTGGAGCAACCCTGCGATAAGCAGGCTGACTTCATCACGGGTACGAGTGGGATCGGTCGACAACCGTCCGGTCGCCCGGAGGTGGTCGTCCTCGAAAACACCCAGCGTTATGTTCGTGTTGCCTATGTCGACCGTGAATAGTCTGTGCATGTTGTGATGATTATACGTTCAGATGCGATTGAGTAATGGATGCAGACGACAGGTTATCGTGGACGTTAACTTGAGTTCTTTTCGAGTTCCATAAATGCATAAGGCACTGCGCTGACCACGTCGATGGCTGTCATGCCACGGTCACCATGCAGTTTTCGCGCGATATCACCCGCGAGGCCGTGAACGTAGACGGCGAGCGATGCAGCATCAAACGGTGATCCGGGCATTTGTGCCAGCAGCCCCGCCAGCAGCCCGGCGAGTACGTCACCAGTCCCGGCTTTCGCCAACCCGGAGTTGACCCACGGACTGATGCGCAATCGGCCATCTGGAGCGGCGATGAGCGTCGCTGCCCCTTTGAGGACAACGGTCACGTCAAATTTGCCCGCAGCGTCCAGCGCGGCGGCGACGCGGTCTTCCTGAACTTCAGCCACGCTGCATCCAAGCAGCCGGGACATCTCGCCAGGATGGGGCGTGATGACAGCCGGCGGCTTCAGCAGATCAGACCATGAGTGCATCCGCGCAATGATATTCAGAGCGTCCGCATCAAGCACTACGGGAATGGTTTCAGGCAAGTTGCGAACCAGTTGTTCGACGAATTGCACTGTTGACGATGATTGGCCAAGCCCGGGACCAATGAGCACAGAGTCCATACCGGAAACATGAAAGAGCAGTTCCGAACAGGCTGCCTTGGCATCCCATGCGCCGGTTTCGTTAACAGGCAGCGGAAGGTATATCGCTTCATCGATTCGCCCGGCAATCAACTGGTACACAGGCTGGCCGGTAGCGAGAAAGACGAGCCCTGTACCGGACCGCAGAGCGGCTTTCGCTGCGAGTTGCGGTGCGCCGAGATAGTTGGCTGAACCACCGGAAACCAGCGTACGGCCAAAAGAGCCTTTATTGGAGTCACCCGAGCGCAACGGCAAAAGCCCACATGCAAGTTCGGTGGTCAATGCTTCAGTCATGAAATCATCCGCCAGTCCTCCTGGAATACCAATATCCAGCAGCCTCAGTTCTCCGCAAACGCCTTGCCCCGCAGCCGCCAGTAGTCCGATTTTCGGTAGCCCAAGCATCAGCGTCAGGTCTGCCCGCAGGCCATTAGGATCAAACTCCCCAGTATCAGCGTTCATGCCGGTCGGAATATCGACAGCAACGATGTTTCTAGCGTTGTCTCCAACTGCCCGTAGCAATCGTGCAATGTCTTGGTTGATGGGTCGAGCTCGTCCCGTTCCAAGAACGGCGTCGATAACGATGTCGCTGTGTGCAGATGCATCCGCCAGTGCTGTTTCACCGGGACGTTCGACAACCTGCACACCAACCGCTTCTGCCAGTTCTCGTTTGTTGTCGGGATCGGGTCGCTTCGTCAGGTTGAAGGCCACAACTGTTGCGCCGCGTTTCGCAAGGTGACGCGCTGCAACATATCCGTCGGAGCCATTGTTTCCCGGACCCACAAGAACCACCACAGATTTACGGTAAGCCCCGCCCAGCCGTGAGAGGACGGCCTCGGCAATTGATCTGCCAGCATTCTCCATCAACGTGTCGAGAGAAACTCCAGCATCGACGCACCTTCCCTCGATCGCACGCATCTGGTCGGCAGTTACAGCTTTCACCGTTAAATCCTCGTTTCAGGAGAACAATCTCACGGTCGCCACGCATCATCACGCGCTTCTGCGACAACCGAAGCGATGGCCATTTCCCGTGAATGCGAAAGACTTAGCGCCATGCGATGTATGCCCATCTTCTCTGCGCGTGCAAGTGCTCTGCCGTGCAACGTGATCTCAGGAGCGTGACCGGGGCGACGGGTGACCTCAATGTCTTTCCACGGGACACCGCGTACACCGGTTCCAAGTGCTTTCATCACCGCTTCCTTGGCAGCAAACCGGCTCGCCAATTGCGGAGCGCGGCCACGACTGTAGGCTCGTTCCCCCGGTGTGTATATCTTCGCCAGGAAACGCTCCGGGTAACGCTCAAGGACACCCGCGATTCGAGGAATCTCAATGAGATCGACTCCCGTGTATATCATTCGTTTCCTTTCATCGCTTGAAGCCGCTTTGATGCAGTTCTCACTATTTGACGTTCTGCCCGATTATGCCGGATGGTAGGATTCGACAGTTCCTTTTTAGACATGACAAAGTTGGCGGTTCCGACAGTATCGCCCACATGCCCACGGAGTAGCAGTTGACCGCAAGAATCATTGACGGCAAGGCCATTGCAGCGAAGGTGCGCAGCGAAGTGGCCGCAGGTGTTGCCGAGTTCAAGCAAAAACACGGTTTTGTCCCCGGTATCACTGTTGTGATTGTGGGTGATGACCCGGCGTCACATGTCTATGTCCGCAGCAAGGAACGTGCTGCCAAAGAGGTTGGTATGGACGGTTCTGTTCTGCAGTTGCCGGCTGAGACCACTCGCGAACAGTTGCTGGAGCATGTACGCCGACTCAACGCTGATGACTCCGTACACGGGATACTTGTCCAGATACCCCTCCCCGACCACTTCGACGAAGACGAGATCATCCACGCAATCGATCCGAGAAAAGATGTTGACGGGCTGCACCCGGAGAACGTGGGGTTGCTGTTCAGCGGTCACAAGCGTTTCGCATCCGCCACCCCTGCCGGTGTCCAGCGGATGCTGGTAGAAGAAAACGTGCAGGTGAACGGAGCGAAGGTTGTCATAGTCGGGCGCAGTAACCTTGTGGGCAAACCGCTCATAGGACTGCTGCTTGGACGGGGAAACGGGGCTAATGCAACCGTTACCGTGTGCCACACCGGCACGAAAGACCTTGCCGCGGAGACTCGACAGGCCGACATACTTATCTCTGCCACGGGCATCCCAGGTTCAATCACAGGAAACATGGTGAAACCTGGAGCAGTCGTGATTGATGTTGGCACGACGCGAGTACCGGATTCATCGAAGAAATCGGGCTTCCGGCTGGCCGGAGATGTCGTATTTGATGAGGCTAAAGAGGTCGCTTCGGCCATCACTCCGGTTCCGGGCGGAGTTGGTCCAATGACCATAGCCATGCTGCTGACAAACGTTCTTGCAGCTGCGAAAGACCATGTTTGATATAGCGCTCGGCCTGATACGGGGCTAAATTGCGCTTTTACGGATGCCTGCAAACTGGGCTTGTGTAGAATAGTTAGTCTTTCCCGTGCGTAAAATTGCGTACGTTGAAGTTCTCAGCGGAGACCAAATGGCGAGTCGCACGAAAGCCACATCTGGAAAATCTGGAAAGACATCAAAGTCTGGTGATCAGGCCGCGTCCAACGGCACCGGTACCAGTACGGGTTACAGCAAAGACCAGTTGCTGGAGATGTACCGCCAGATGTACCTGATCCGCCAGTTTGAAGTCGCATGTGGCGAAAATTACGCACGCGGCCTCATTCGCGGCTTCCTTCATCTCTACATCGGGCAAGAAGCGACCGGCGTCGGAACCATCGCTCCGCTCAACGATGATGACTACATCGTCACCCATTACCGCGACCATGGCCACGCTATTGCCCGCGGCCTTGATGTGAACCGCTCCATGGCCGAACTATTCGGGCGCAAGACAGGCCTGAGTAAGGGCAAGGGCGGTTCCATGCACCTGTTTGACGCAGCAAAGAAGTTCATGGGCGGCCACGCGATTGTTGGCGGCCAGTTACCGCTTGCGTTGGGTCTGGCGTTCTCTCAGAAATATCTCGACACCAAAGGTGTCACCGTTTGCTACTTCGGAGACGGCTCCACCAACCAGGGTCTCTACCACGAAACGCTCAACCTGGCCGCTGTGTGGAAAGTGCCGATGTTGTTTGTCCTTGAGAACAACGGTTATGGCATGGGTTCAGCTGTGGAACGGGTCCGCGCAGGCAGTCCAGACTTCTACACCGACGTGGAAAAGTACGGTATTGAAGCTGCTGTCGTAGATGGCATGGATGTTATCGCTGTACGTGAAGCGACCGAACAAGCGGTTAAGAGATTGCGGGCCGGGGATGGCCCGCTTTTCATTGAAGCAAAGACTTTCCGCTACGTCGGGCACTCATACGCGGACGGCCAGAAGTACCGCGGCTCTGAGGAGATCGACGAATGGCGCAAGCGTGACCCGGTTGAGGTCTACCCACAAATGCTGGTCAAGCGCGACATTGCAACTCAAAAAGAGATTGATGATTTGAAGGCTGCGGTTGACGAAGAGGTTGTGGCTGCGGTGAAGTTCGCCGAGGAAAGTCCTCAGCCCGACCCGGATGAACTGTTCGACGATATCTACGCTTAAGCTGGACGCTCACCCAGTGGAACCTATGCTGTTTAACGGCATTCCATAACGACAAAACGAATGGCAGAAATCCTTTTTAGAGAAGCAATTAAGCGGGGGCTTGCAGAAGCGCTCGATAACGACCCGAACGTCTTCATCATGGGTGAGGACATCGGAGAGTACGGTGGCGCATATGCGGTCACTGATGGCTTCCTGAAACAATACGGCCCGAAGCGAGTGATTGACACTCCGATCTCAGAAGCTGCGTTCCTAGGTGCAGGAATCGGTGCAGCCGCAGGCGGACTGCGGCCAATCGTCGAGTTCATGTCCATCAGCTTCTCGCTCGTTGCGTTTGACCAGATCGTCAACATGGCGGCAAACCTGCGCTACATGTCCGGCGGCCAGATTTCAGTGCCAATGCTGATGCGTGCTCCCACAGGAGCAGGTGTGCAACTTGGGGCAACCCACTCGCAATCATTTGAAACCTGGCTGGCTGATGTGCCCGGTATGCGCTGCGTCTGCCCTTCCACGCCGTACGATGCACTGGGCCTGATCCGTACTGCACTCAAAGAGAACAACCCGGTTATGTTCGCTGAGCCAGCGCTTCTCTACGCCATGCGTGGTGAGGTACCAGATGAGTACTACGAGGTTCCGTTCGGAAGCGCCAACATCCAGCGTGCTGGCGATGATGTGACACTGGTGTCCTACGGTGCAGGTATGCGTGTGCTGGCGGCTGCAGCGGATGAGCTGGCAGCAAAGGGCGTCAGCGCCGAAGTCATCGACCTGCGTTCTCTCAACCCTGTCGATTACGACACATTGCTGACATCCATCGAAAAAACGAACCGTGCCCTGCTACTGGATACGTCTCGCCGCAAAGGTGGAGCGATGGCGGAGATAGCGTCTGACCTGCATGAGCGGGCGATGGAGTGGCTTGACGGCCCAGTCGTTCGCATTGGTGCTGAAGACGTGCCGTGGCCTTACAACCGCGGCCTTGAGCAGGAAGTCTACCCGCAGTCATCTGACGTGCTTGCCGGACTGCAAAAACACTACGGCATATAGTCCCAACAGGACGGAGATGTAACTACTATTCGGGGCTGTGCGACAATGCACAGCCCCGAATGTTGTTCTGATGTACCCGTACCAATAAAGAATTGGATCTGCATCTGAACCTGATGAGTTCACAACCAATACCGTGACCTTCCCCAAAGCATGACCACACCAAGCGGCCCAAAACCAGGCGATGTCGTAGTCAGACGGCCACGCGAGGCTGAACTCGAGCCGGTGCGAATCCGCGTCGAGCCTCGAACCATATCGGTTAGGGGCGCAACTTCGCCGATGATCCTGGTCTATAGCTTCTTCGTGGTGACGCTAATCGGTGGTTTCCTGCTGGCCCTTCCGATAGCAAGTTCACAGGAGGGGGCGGCTCCGCTACTGGACGCAGTGTTCACCGCGTTTTCAGCAATCACTGGCACAGGCATAGTCCTGGTAGATACAGCCGACGGCTGGACGCTGTTTGGCGAAATCGTTATAGGAGCACTCATCTTCATCGGCGGCCTGGGATTTATGACCGGTGCCGCATTCTTCTTCCTGGTATACGGACGACGCGCCGGATTGCAAAGCCAGATCGTCATGTCTGCCGGACTCGGGGAATCGGAACTAGGGCGGGTAACTCGTATCGCACGAAACGTGGTTCTCATGGCGGTGATCGTGCAAGCCCTCGGGACGGTCGCCATATTCATCCGGTGGTACGTGGTAGGCCCGGCGTGGGAAGGGCTCACCTGGGGTCAGGCCGTCTGGCAGAGCATTTTCACGTCATTCTCGGCGTTCAACACCGCCGGGTTTGACCTGATCCCGGATGATCTCACAGGCGGCTCCAGCATGGCAGGATTCGCAGGTGACATCCCCACCCTGACCATAGTCGGAATCTTGATTCTTGCAGGATCACTCAGCTATGCCACGCTGGCTGACGTCACTGCCAAACGCAACTGGCGGAATTTACGGCTTGACTCCAAGCTCGTGCTCACCGGCACAGCACTCGTCATGGCGATAGGCTTTTTTGTTTTTGTTTTGTTCGAGTGGACAAATCCCGGCACTATCGGGAACGACACTATCGGCAGGAAGGTTTCCCAGGGCCTGTTTCACACGATCAACCGCACATCAGGATTCTCCTCTTTCGATTACAGTGAAATGGGACATGTGAATAACGCTGTCACGAACTGGCTGATGTTCGTTGGTGGAGCATCCGCATCAACAGCCGCGGGCATCAAGGTCAATACCCTGATGGTCATCGTGTTTGGCTCGGTGGCGGTTTTCAGAGGCCGTGGCAATACGACAGCGTTCAAGAGAGAAATCAGCATGCACACCGTTAGACGCGGACTGGTGGTTGCGGCATCCGCGGTGATGGCCCTCGTGATACTTCTTGCCCTGTTATTTGCACTTGACCCGTCGATTGAATTTCGTGCGGGGATATTCGAGATGATTTCAGCTTTCGGCAACACGGGGTGGTCTGAAGGTGCAAGCGCACACATGAACGCCAGCGCCCGAATGCTACTTGCCGCCGCAATGTTTATAGGCAGGTTCGGTCCACTGACGATTGCTCTTTACATAGCCTTCAGGTCGCAGACAACACCCGCTCGCTACCCGCAGGAACACATTCGCATGGGCTAGTAGCCAGGCCAGTGCTTGAAGCTACTGAAACGTACTGGAAGGTCTGGTAGTCTTGCCCCATAAAATGCAGTGACGGACGTGCCCGCAATACCGATAGCAATCACGATTATTCATGGCTGGAGCATTTGATGAGGTTGTACTGGAGAGAACGAAAAAAGGGCTTTGACCTGTGCGTGGAAGACGAGGACGGCTCCCAGTTTTCTGTCGGTGGCGTCCGAGAGACACGTCGTGGCATCGAAGCCATGGCCAAAACAAGGGGCTATGACCCGGGCCGTGCTGTCAAAGGGCTTACAAGCATGGAGGAAGGTCGCGCTTTCGTAGAACAGTTTGAGCCGTGGCGTGATTTCTTTCCAGGCGAGCCACTTGCAATCGAATCGGGGATCGTCCCACTTCCCTCCGGGGA
The DNA here is from genome assembly GCA_030831265.1 of Chloroflexota bacterium. Classification (GTDB taxonomy): domain Bacteria; phylum Chloroflexota; class Dehalococcoidia; order Lucifugimonadales; family Lucifugimonadaceae; genus JAJCYX01. The sequence goes on along the minus strand of JAURLM010000245.1, from coordinate 5,641 downwards.
CTAGGGTCAGCATCCAGGGTCGATAGAATTTCGACCGTCTGTTTCAAAACCACTGTTGCGGAGTCAATTCAATGGCAATTAAAACGGTTGACGCGTCGATCCTCGAAACACTGGCGGGATATGACTCTGCAACGGCGCAGAACGCCGGCATCCTTGTTCGCGGGTACACAGCGGAAGGCCAGGACTACACCGGCCCCGGTCTGCAACGCATGCTGCGTGAACCGGAATCGGTGGTCGTCGGTTACGCGTTGACATCTACATGGACTCCACTCAACGAGCCTTCCACTCCCGCAGCCGATCGAAACGGCTTCTGGGATTCCATCGGCGAGGCCAACGCCCCGGTCATCGCCGTTCTGCAGGATATCGACGCTCCTGCTCGGCGCGGCGCAATCATCGGCGACGGCATGGCATACACCATGCACGCGCTGGGAGCGATTGGAGCAGTGGTGGAAGGCAATGCACGGGACGTTCCGGGCATATCCAACTCTGGCATGCACCTGTGGGCCACCGGACGAGCACCGGGCCACGGCCCGTTCAGCATGATGAGCCACGGTGTTCCTGTGACCGTGGCAGGCCTTGAAATTCTTCCCGGGGACATCCTGGTCTGTGATGGCGACGGTGTTACCCGTGTACCAGTGGAGATCGCCGCTGACGTTGCGAAGGCCTGTGCAGACGTCCGCAAGAAAGAGTCTGCGCTGCATCGGTACTTCACGGCACCGGACTTCAGCTTCGAAAAATGGCGCGCAGAGCGATAACGCCACAGATGGATTCGAACTCGGTACTACACACCGGTGTCTCGCTCATCCGTAGCTGAACCAAATGGAACAGGAAATCATCACCTGACGGTCTTGAGCACTTAACAAATTGCGATGATGATCTAACGGTCATCAGGCTTTATATGTGAGGGATGCAGTGCCAGATCAGTTCATCAGCCCGGATGCACAGATTGGCCGTGGCAACAAGATCGGCCGCGGTGTCATTATCGACGCGCGTGTCAGCATCGGTGACAACAACGTCATCCGAGACTACGCCGTACTCACCGGTCGTACCGAAATTGGCCATGGCAACCACATTGGCGGTCATGTACACATAGGTGAGATACCGACACATACCCGAGACAAGTTTGAGTTCCTCAGCACTGAAGTTCCGACTTCCCCCGGTCTGATACGCATCGGGAACGGAAACGTTATCCGAGAGTATTCGGAATTCAGCATGCCAACCGGCACGGTGACTGAGATCAGGAACAACTGCTACATCTCAACGCATTGTCACATTCCGCATGATTCCGTGATTGAAGACGGCGTCAACATGGCGAATCATTCCAGCCCCGGCGGCCACAACCGGGGCATGGAAGGCGCAAATTTTGGCAAAGCCGTCCACATACATCCACGCGTAGTAGTCGGGGCATACTTTATGCTCGGAGTGGGTGCAGTGGTGATTCACAACGTGTTGCCTGGAACGACAGCGGTTGGCAACCCGGCGCGCATTCACGGTGTCAACCGGATTGGTCTCGAACGCAACGATTTCAGCGAATCTGAAATACAGGAATTCGCTAAGATCCTCGAAACGCCTCGCAATGAGTTACCTGAAGCGGATTCCTACTCCCCAAAAGTCTCAGCGGTCTTACACAGGTTTTTGGAAGCTCTGAATGGTGCGCGTGACCACAGACTGTTGCGACGCGCTGATTGACTAACCCGTAATACAGGTGCTTATTCGATTCCAGTCGAAGAAGCACCGCCCGCCCACTTCACCCTGCCCTGCTCTGCCGCCAAGACCCTGTAAGCGTCTCGCGAGCGCTTCCTCATGCTGCCCGCCAATGCAGGAACGCTGAGCACAATGGCCAGGAATCCCAGCACACCGGATACAGCCAGCACGCTGTCAGTGAAACCTTCAAAAGTGAAGCCACCAACGGTTCGTAGCAAAAAGCTGCCGCCCAACAGCACCATACTGACATCAAGCGCCCTGCGAGCGGGAACAATTGCCCCTTCGAACAGCGGCAACATCCGGCTCCCGACGCCAATGATCATCGAGGTGACGAAGCCCACGGTGAAGATGTGGATGACCGGCGACGCGTATTCATTCGGCAGCAGCCTGTTCCCCGTTAACGTCCCAATCGATTCCAGCCCGATCACAATTGCATCAACAATCAGCCATCCATAGGCGCAGCGGATGAACCAGTGAAAGCGCAAGTACGCACCGGGTGATGCAGGTGGTCGACGCTTCGGCCGACGCTCGAATATCCGCAGCGCCAGCACGAACAGCAGGACAGCTAAGGCCACGATCAACATGCCGCTGGCAAAAAATTCGGATGGAGCTTCTATCGCAGATGAGCTCATCGCAATCAGCAGGCCAACCTGCAACATTGCGAACGACACCAGTTCGACGCGCTTATGCTGCGAAGCTAGCCCCATGAATCCGGTGACGGCCCTTGTGCTGACTCCCATGATGAAATTGCCGACGAACCCCAGCAGAGCGGAGGAGATAACGGCGGTGCTCAAAAACGCCGGGGCAATCGCCGCCTCATGCTGAACCAGCCATGCAACAAGAATCATGTGAAGCCCTGAGGCAATCACCAGCCAGATGACTCCCGACAGGACCCATCGCTCCACGGTCCCGTGCTGATTTCGTCCGGTTAGGAGCGTGTTGATAATCGTGACTGCGAACACGAGAGCGCCAGCCAAAAGCATCACTCCAGATGCTATGAGCAACACGCCTGCCAGGGGGTAACCAACCACCACCTGCCCCACAAAGCGCAAAACCACCGCGATAAGAATCGCAGTGAGACTGGTCCGCTGTGGCCACGGGAATTTGATTGCACCATTCCTGAACCGCGGCACGACGTGATAGGCAATGCCCATCGTGAAGAGGCCCGCAAACCCAAAAATCTGTGCCATACCGTGGGCCTGGGCGTGAGTAACCCACCAGATACCACGGTCGAAGCCAAACAACGGAGCCAGCAGCATCCCGGCACCGGTGGTGAACCCTAGTGTCAGTGCAACAGCAAGAGATGCCCACACGAACGGCCTGTAGAGCCTCTGTGCCGACCACGGCGTGATCGGATAGCGCGAGCTTCTCGCAGTCGACGCCGAAACCAGCCTGTCAGCAGGCACAACTATCTTCATCAGGCAAACTGCCGCCTACTCTTCTAGCGGGGTTATCTCGGCCTCAAACCGAGTATCTCCACCGGTGACTGCTCCGTTAAAGCTTACCGATGGCGCACCACCGGCAGCAGCAACGTCACCCAGCACCAGTGACAGGTCACTCCGTCCCTTTTCGTCTGCGGATAACACGAGAGAGGAAAGCGGCTTGCCGAGCGAGATACCAGCCTCCGACTTCGCCTTGCGAATTGCAGCTATCGCCTCACGCGCAGCGGCAAATGAACCAGGGTTCTGCGGAGCAGGCACTGCTGAAATGTCGTGACCAGCGGGCACGCCTGGCATACTCATTCCACCTTGAGCCCCCGCACTGCCCGGCCACGGAGCGAGGTGCACCGATGGCACACCGGTTTCTTCAGCAAACACCCATGACCAGACTTCATCAGCGATGGTCGGCACGAACGGTGCAAACAGCCTGAGCATGACGGAAAGTCCGAGCCGCAAACCTGCTACAGCCGACGCTCGACCTTCCGCGTCATCGTCATTGCGGGTGCGACCCTTAAGCAACTCGATGTAGTTGTCGGTAAAACCGCTCCAGAAGAAGTCTTCTGTAACCTGCAACGCCACGGCAAACTCGTACTCGTCCAGAGCAGTCGTTGCTCGTCGTACGACATCCTTCAATTCGGCGATGAACGCCCTGTCGAGTTCGTGCGTTATATCGCCCTGCGGACCGGTCTGTGACAGCACGAACTTTCCGGCGTTATACAGCTTCGTGACCAGCTTGCCACCAATCTTGAAGACCGTTTCGTCATACGCCATGTCCATGCCAAGCCGACCGTTGGCCGACCAGTAGCGCACAGCGTCTGCTCCGTACTGCTCTACAAGGGGCAGCGGCGTGATGGCATTGCCTTTGGACTTGGACATCTTTTTGCGGTCAGGGTCAACGATGAACCCGGAGATTGCGGCGTTGTGCCACGGCACGTCATCGTGGTGCAGCATGGCTTTGGCTATCGTGTAGAATGCCCATGTCCGAATAATGTCGTGCGCCTGCGGTCGAAGGTCCATCGGGAAAAGTTGGGACATCCGATCGTCCGCATCACCCCAGCGAGCCACAATCTGCGGCGTCAGCGACGATGTGAACCACGTATCGAACACGTCGACTTCAGCATCGAACCCGCCCGGCTTGCCGCGCTGATCCTCGGTGTAACCCGGCGCAGGAGTCGCGGTGGGGTCAACCGGCAGCATGTCCTCCGTGGCGACGATGTATTTTCCGTAGTCTCTTTCACCATGCTCGTTGAGCGGGTACCAGACCGGGATTGGCACGCCAAAGTAACGCTGCCGAGAGACTGCCCAGTCTGCGTTCAGCCCGTCTGTCCAGTTGGCATAACGCTTGTGCATGAAGTCAGGTCGCCAGCGCACCGCCTCACCCTTGCCCTGCAACTGGTCCTTCTTGTCCAGTAAGCGGACAAACCACTGGCGAGACGTCAGGTACTCGATGGGGTTGTCACCCTTTTCGTAGTAGCGGACCGGGTGCGTGATCGGCTTCGGTTCACCCTGCAATGGAGCACCTTTGCTGGTGGCCGAATTTTCCGAGTCTTGGAGCATCTCCACAACACGACGCTTGGCCTGGTTGACCCGCAACCCAACAAGACTTCCAAAATTCTCTTTAGCGCGGTCTTCATGGCCCTTAGCAGCGTCCCACTCGACGCCATATTCCATCGGGCGGATACGACCGTCCTTGTCCAGCACCGCTTTCAGCTGGAGACTGTTCTCTCGCCACCATTCCACGTCAGTCTGGTCACCAAATGTGCAGACCATCAGGATTCCGGTTCCCTTTTCCGGATCGGCCTTGTCGCTCGGGAAGATGGGAACGCGGGAGAAAAACACTGGCGTGATTGCATACTTCCCGAACAGCCCCTTGAAACGCGGGTCATCAGGGTGTGCGGTCACACCTACACACGCAGCAAGCAGTTCCGGGCGCGTTGTCGATATGACGAACGACTTAACGTCCGCGTTCGGGTCTTCTACTGCAAACTCGATGTCGTGGTACGCGCCGTTTTTCTCGCGATCCTCTACCTCGGCCTGCGCCACGGCTGTCTGGAAGTCGACGTCCCACATCGTCGGAAGCTCGGACGTGTAGACATGGCCTTTGCGGTTCAGGTCGAGGAAACTGCGCTGCGCGATGCGGCGGCTGCGGTCATCGATGGTCGCGTATTCCTCGCTCCAGTCGATTGAGTAGCCCATGCGATAGAACAGGTCGCGGTATGCCTTCTCGTCCTCTTCGGTCACGAAATGGCACAACCGAATGAAGTCCTCGCGAGCGATGGGCAGCGGATCCTTTATGCGCTCCTTGTGCGGCTTCAGCGAATCCAGGATGGCCCGGGTCTTGTTGATGCCATTAGCCTCAGCGAGGGCAGGTTCGGTGGGATGTTCAGGGTCACAACGGACACCGAAGAAGTTCTGCACACGGCGCTCCGTGGGCAGACCGTTGTCGTCCCAGCCCATCGGATAGATCACATTCCAGCCAGTCATGCGTCGGTACCGGG
>JAURLM010000244.1 GCA_030831265.1 Chloroflexota bacterium | reverse complement strand
CGGCCCGAGGGAAGCAAGGCATCCATGCCTCCCCCGGGCCGTAAAGTTTCAACTCGGACTATGGACTTAAGCTGCGAGCTTCGGTGACTCAGGCTTGTGCCCGGACTTCTTCTGTGAAGCCTGCCCCTGGTTTGCCAGTTGGAACACGCTTACTGACTGCTGCAGGGACTTGCCCATGCTAGCCAGTTCGGACGCTGAAGCCACAAGCTCTTGAACCTGTGCCGACATCTCCTCGGTCGATGCCGAAGACTCCTCGGCCGATGCTGAAGTCTCTTCAGTGACTGCGGCGATGTTGTCGATAGACGTCTTCACCGTTCCTGATTTGTCTCCAAGGTCCTCTGCTGCTTTACTGTTCGCCGTGGCGATCTGTGATACCTGGTCAATAGCCGCCACCATCTCGTCCGCCGCAGTAGACACACGCTCTGCTGCCCCCGAAATCTCAGCGACCTGGGTTGTTACGCCCTCGACCGACTCGATGATTTCACGGAGAGCTTCTCCGGCACGACCTGCGAGTTCAGTTCCCTCAGTTACCTGTGCAGAACCTTCCTCTGTAGCCTTGATTGAGCTTTCGACAGACTGCTGAACGCCTTCGATCAGGGCGGCGATCTCTGTCGTCGCCTGTGTAACACGTTCTGCCAGCTGGCGAACCTCGTCAGCAACAACAGCGAATCCACGTCCTTGCTCACCGGCACGAGCGGCCTCAATGGCTGCGTTAAGTGCCAGCAGGTTGGTCTGTGCGGCAATGTCATCAATAACCGATACGATCTTGCCAATCTCAGAAGATTTGTCGCCGAGGTCCGACACCTGTGTGGTGACAGACTCGACAGCCTTCGAGATTCGCCTCATACCTTCAACAGTCTGCTCAACGGCCTTAAGACCGTTAGTTGCAGCGGTACTCGCCTTATCAGAGCCAGAAGTAGCCTGCTCAGCGTTCGTGGCAACACCCTGTGCCGCTTCCGAAACGCGGGAGACAATCTGCTGTGCCTGCCCGACAACGTCAGCCTGTTTCTTGGAACCCGAAACAATCTGTTCAACCGAATCGTTCATAGATTCGACGGTCGAAGCGGTCTCCTGAACGGAGTTGGACTGTTCCTGCGCTCCACGTGCAACCTGCTGGGCCGCTTCCGCAATGCCCTGAGTGGCCTGTCCGGCCTGGTCCGCTGCGGACGTCATCTGTTCGCTTGAGTTTGCGACGGAGTCTGCGCTCTCACGCACTTCCGTAACAAGATCTGTCAGGCTGGCGATCATCTGCTTGACCGCGACACCAAGCGTGTCTGCGTCAGACTTGGGCTGTACGTCAGCCGTCAGGTTACCGGCACCAACTGCCTGTACGCCTTTGGCTACCTCAGACAGGTAAACCTGCATGGCACGGTATGACTCTGCCATCCGGGCGATTTCGTCTGTACCTTCGACGCCTACTTTGGAATCCAGCTCACCAACTGCGATCTTCTGCATCGCACCGGCAACCTGGCCAACTCCGCTTGAGATGTTGGAAGCAACGATCACTGAAAGTCCACCAGCGACCAGGATGGCTACGACGCCAATGATCACCGTGGTCCAGAGTGCCGTCTGCGCGCTTGAGCGCATTGAAGCTGTTGTGTCGATCAGGACTGTTGCGATGTAGTCGTCCATCGACTTCAGTGCGTTGATCCTGGCGGTAGCCGCAGCGAACCATTCGGTGGCGACAACGCCTCCGAGGTTGTCATCTGAGCTGGGAAGCCGCACATGCCAAAGACCCGTCAATCACGCTCGATGACTGGTACGCACAGGTCGGCAAGAATCTGCCGATGGGGCGTCCGGGTGAAGCCAGTGAGGCCGGTGACCTGATCTGCTTCCTGGCATCAGAACGCGCCAGCTACATCAGCGGAACCGCCATCAACATAGACGGCGGCAGCGCTCCTATGGTCTGAGGTCGGACAAAACACGGCGGCCGGGAATTACGACAATTCTGCGACTATCTTGCCGCGGACGTGCCGCGTCTCAAGTTGTGCCAGTCCTGCGGGAATGTCCTCGAGGCCGATCACCTGCTGAACCATCGGGTCGATCTTTTTCGCTGCCACCAGCGCAATCATCTCCTCAGCCATGCGGGCAAGGTCTACCTGCGCCGCACGGTTGTTAGAGGTGTGCGCTCCGCCATATGCCACCTGGTGAACGGAACGAGCACCGAGGAAAGTGGAGTCGTTCAGTGTCGGCAGACCGGCCACACATGCAATTCCACCACGGAATGCCAGCACATTGATGCCCTGGTTGGCAGTTGCCACATCGACCGCTCCGAGCACCCGGTCAACGCCCCTGCCGCGGGTAATCTCCATGATCCTGCTCACAACATCTTCCGTGTTGTAGTCGATAACGTGGTCAGCGCCGATCGACTTCACGAAATCATGGTTCTTTGTTGACGCCGTGGTAATGACCGTGGCTCCAATGTTTGCGCATATCTGTACGCCAAAGCCACCGACTCCACCTGCGCCGCCCTGCATCCATACGATGTGGTCTGGCTCCACGTTCAGCCTGCGGACGACCGCTTCGTATGCGGTTAACCCGGCGCAAGGAATCGCCGCCGCGTCTACATACGAAACACCGTCAGGAATCCCCGCCGTAGTGTGGGCTGTCGTGATTGCATATTCAGCGAAACCACCTGACTTTGTCAGGTCACCGTGATAAAAGACGCGGTCGCCAACTTTCCAGTCCGTGACTCCAGCACCTAGCGCATCAACATCACCTGCAACATCCAGCCCGAGCACATGCGGCCACTTCCAGTTTGGGTTGCCACGCCCCGCCAGCTTGTAGTCCACAGGGTTCAGGCTCGTCGCTCTGACCTTTACCCGGATTTCGCCGCTTCCTGGCTCTGGAACAGGAATCTCGCCCACTCGCAGATCGCCCACCGGCCCCGTCTTGTCCAGCAGCAGTGCTTTCATCGTTCAGTCTCCTCGGTTACCGGTGGTTGTCCAGTTGCCAGTGTGTGTCAGCTTACCTGCGGTCGTAGATCCTTCCACGGCCTCGCCAGTTCGAAGGCACGAGCCGCTTGCAGGACAAGCGCGTCGTTGTCGATGTCGGCGACCACCTGCATACCGACCGGCATGCCGTTGTCTCCAAATCCGCACGGTACCGATGCCGCCGGATTCCACGAAATGTTGAACGCCATCGTGTACGGAATAGCTCCGTAGCTTATTCCGGCGTAGTCGCCGTCGTTCACCTTGCTGCCAATTTGCTGTGGCGGAGTCCGGTGTGGCCATGCTGTCGCTGCGAACGTCGGGGTAAGCAGCAGATCGTACTGGATGAAGTAATCTTTCATCTGGATTCGCATCACCTCGGCCTGCCGGAGTGCCAGCGAATACTGCGCTCCCGTGACGGTCTTGCCGTGGTTGATCATCGCCATCGTGTAATCCATCAACTTGCCGGGATTCTTTTCCGCAAGCTCACCGAACATTGCAACCTGGTTCGCCGTCCATATCGTCCACCAGTACTCGCGTGGAGCCGGTTTCATCACAAGATCAACATCCTCTACCTTCGCACCCAGCTCCTCGAACGCCTTCGCAGATGCTTCGATGCTCGTCTTCACGTCATCGTTCAACGCGGCGAAACCCATCGTGTATGAAACGCCAATCTTCAGGCCTTTGACGCCATTTTCCAGCGATGAAACATAGTCAGGGACTTTTGACT
>JAURLM010000243.1 GCA_030831265.1 Chloroflexota bacterium | reverse complement strand
CGCCCAGCAGAACGTCGAGACCCTCGACGGCGTCTTCGAGGGCCGGGTTCCCGGCATGCGGAAGATCGTCACGACCTGCCCGCACTGCTTCAACACCATCAAGAATGAGTATCCGCAGCTTGGTACGTCGTTCGAGGTGGAGCACTATACGGCGTACGTTGGCCGGCTTTTGCGTGATGGCAGATTGAAACCGGGTGAGGGCGTTGTCGGGACCGTCAGTTACCACGATTCCTGTTACATAGCGCGGCATAACGGCATCACCGAGGAGCCTCGCTACATCATGAGCCAGATTCCCGGCCTGAATGTCATTGAGATGTCCCGCAACAGCGAAAAGACGTTCTGTTGTGGTGCTGGTGGCGGTCGCATGTGGATGGAGGATTCGGGCAAGCGTGTGAACCACATCCGCACGGAGCAGTTCCTGGATACGGGAGCCGAGACGGCTGCGGTGAGTTGCCCGTTCTGCATTCAGATGATGGACGAGGGGATTTCTGCGAAGGGCGTGGCGGACGATAAGTCGGCAGTCGACCTGATAACGCTGCTGGACAAAGCCACCGGCGGTGGTGAGAGTGCAGGTTAGGCCGGGTGACCGCGCTGGGATTCCGGTGAGAACCTTTGCGCAGAAAAATTCGCGTTGACCGCGCGGTGGTGCTAGCATCACCGGAGTTTCTTCCAACCATCCCGCGGTAGTACGTCTCCATTGAACCCTGGCATCGACGGCGAAAATACGGTCTTGCATCGCGACCGCAAGCCGACGCAGACGAGCGCGTTTGGCACTAACGGTCGTATCAGCCATGACGCGTCCGCTTACTACGCCCGTGCTATTCAACCGGACAATCCCGCTTTAAACGCGAAGCCGCAGTCGGAAAATCCTGTTCCCGAAAGCTCACTGGACAAGATTTTTGTTCACACCAGCGAGGACATGCACGAGCTGCCGGATCGAAGCGTCCACCTGATGGTTACCTCGCCGCCATACAACGTTGGCAAGGAGTACGACGAAGACCTGTCGCTCGATGATTACTCGGAACTGCTTTTCCGGGTGTTCGCAGAGACGTATCGCGTGCTGGTGGATGGTGGTCGGGCCTGTGTGAACGTGGCAAACCTGGGCCGGAAGCCATACATACCGCTGCACGCAATCGTCATCGAACAGGCGGCAAGAGCGGGTTTTTTCATGCGTGGCGAGATCATCTGGGACAAAGGTGCGGGTGCCGGGACATCGACCGCGTGGGGAAGCTGGATGTCTGCGTCGAACCCCACACTGAGGGACACGCACGAGTACATCCTTGTATTTCAGAAACCGCCGTTTGGTAGGAAGAAGCCTGTTGGCCGGGAAGCGACAATCGAACGTGACGAGTTTTTGGATTTCACGAAGAGCGTCTGGACATTCCCGCCGCAGTCTGCAAAGCGCGCCGGGCATCCGGCACCGTTCCCTGTAGAGCTTCCTCGCAGGCTGATTCAGCTCTACACGTTCTCAGGGGAGCTCGTTGTCGACCCGTTTATGGGTTCAGGTGCTACTGCAATCGCCGCTGCAACCAACGGTCGAAAATACGTTGGCTACGACGTTTCTCAAGAGTACGCAGAGATAGCCCGAAAGCGCATTTCGGAAGCGCTGTCTGCTGCGTCGAAGTAATCGCGTTGTTTTGGGCTAGACGACTCGTGACATGCGGTGGACTTTCAGTATCACCGCGGAGACCATCGCTCCAAAAAAGATAGTCACGACGAGGCCAATGACTGCGACGAGGGTGATTGGGGCCCAGTGGCCGCACGTGAGCAGGCCGGAGCATATCCAGACGGAGGTGCCGGCGTACGCACCCCAGAAGATGCTGCCAAGAATGGCGCCGATGATGCAGCCGGTGAGGAGTGCTCGCCGCATGCTCCAGCCGGGACTTCGGACGATGGGGACCGAAACGGATTCCGGTTCAGCGGTTTCGATCTCGACTGGCTTGTTGGGTTCATCTGCAAAACTCTGGGTCATGGCATGTAATTATGACCGACGAAGCAGGCTAATGGACGGTGATTTCATGTCTACAGAGCCAGCGTCAGAAAAAGCGGTGTGAAAAAACGAGAGGCCCGGCGTTTTTGCACCGGGCCTCTCATTCAAGCAATTGTCAGACAGCTATTACGGCTTCGTGTAGTACGTAACGTCCGGGCAGGTTGAATCACACGTGAGCGAACCCAGGGTGATTGTCTCAACCGTCGTCCGGTATTCACCGGAAGGTGCGTTGCGGAGTCGGAAGCTCACGGTTCCGTCAGAGCCGGTCGTGGATGAGCCGACCCATGAACCGGAGCCGGGTGAGAGCAGGTCCAGGGTGATTGATACAGAGGCTCCACTGGCAGGGCTGCCACCGCTTTCTGCAGCGACTGTGACCACGAGGTCTTTGCCCTTAGCGCCCGAAGTCTTGTAGCTGACTCCAGCCACTTCAACAGAGCTTGCAGCTGCCGGTGTTGCAGTTGCTGTTGGTACTGGCGTAGCTGTCGCATTGGGGTCAGGAGTCGCCGTTGGTGTCGGTGTCGGCGTTGGGCCTGCGCCGTAGATGGCGATGATTCCTGCGATGTCGTCGGCTGTAGGAGACTGCCGGACGCCGCCGTAATAGGCCTCCATCACCGCACCGTCTATATCAGAGTGACTGAGACCAGAGACGTGACCGAGTTCGTGCAGTGCGACGGTCATGATGTCGTAGCCCGAGCCGCTGTCGATGAACCACTTCATGCGAGTGTTCATAGCGACGTCTGCTTCGCGGGTGCTGGTGTTGTACCAGGTGACTGCAAGAGTGTTGCGGTCACGGATGCTCAGCCAGCCGAAGTGGTTGTTTCCGTCGTTGACCTGCGGGCCGTCACACTCCCGTACGAGTGAGGGGCAGCGGTTCGTGTTGCCTGCGTCTGCCAGCGAGAAGTTCGGCGTGATGTTGCTCCAGCCAGCGAGTGCGTCGGCGAATTCGATTCGCGCTCCGTTGGCAGGTTCGTTGGCGGAGTTGTATGCGAGGCCGATCTGCGGGATGCCGTCGCCGGGATTGACGTCTTGTCCTTCGGTGCCAGTCCAGACCATACCTGTCAGAGAGAACTCTTCAGCGGTGATGGGGCGTGCACCCTGTGCTGCAATTGCGGCTGCGGCTACGTCAGCGGCGTTGCTGTTGGCGGGAACTTCAGCCAGGACGTGGACATAGAGATCACCGGCAGGAGATGAAGCCTTGCCGAATGCGCCAATCAGGGTTGGGCCCTGTGCTGACGATGTGTTTGATGCGGAAATCGCCACGAGACTCGTTATCGCGAGTCCGATGGCGATTGCCGCGACTATGCGGTATTTCATATTTTGTGTTCTGTAATGCTGCTTACGTCTATTCCCAATGCCCACACAGCATACAACGGATTCGTTACGAGATTGTTGAGACGTAAGTAGCCGGTTTGTGGGCCTTCCGTATGCAAGGTGTGTTCTGACTGTTGGTTCTTGCGGAACCGGGAGCTAGCGCAGCTTCTTGATGAAGTAGATTGCCAGTTCGTGGCTCACTGTTATCTGGTCGCCGTAGCGTACCGGCTGTTCGTGGTCCATCAGGCCGCGGCCGTCCGGGACATAGCCTCTCAGGACATAAAGTCGTTGTGCCGGGCCATAGTCATATCCCATGCCAACTCCTATACCCGAGTGTACTGAGCGAGGCTCGATAAGCCGCTCCGCTTCGTCCATCAGGCAGCTTCCTATGCCCTGTCTGCGGAGCTCTGGCATAACGTTGAAATCGTTGATCTCAGGGATGCCCGCTTGCCTGAACGGGCCGTATCCAGTCTCCCACAGGATGGTCAGATACCCGGCAAAGTTCCCGTTGAGCCATGCGACCAGGACATCACGCGTTCCCGCACTTTGCTCGCGCAGGTAGCGGTCGAAAAGCGGTGCTGTCTTGCGGAAACCTGCGCGCATCAATTCAGTCAGCATGGGATGAACATCGCCGGGTTCGAGCCGCCTGATTTTGAGGGAATTATCTGTCATGTATTTTTCTCTGCGGCGATAAACAGGAACGGTGGACGCATACGTTCATCAAGTAGTTCGGGCCTGACCTGCTCAGCGGCCTCAGTTGCATGCGGCTCCAGCATACGGGTGATGCGGAAACCCGTGTCGACCAGCGTATTGATCATAGTTGCTGTTGTGCGGTGTCAGCTTGCAGGCCTCAGCAGGCGTTTCTCAACCGATGGGCTTTACGATAAGGCAATACGAGCAATGTGCCATGTGCGTATACTTTCGCCCAACGTATCACCTCTCCGACAACCGCAATCTTTCACGGACGCCAGCAAATGACCTCATCGATGCCATCTCCCACCGACAACAACGCCCTGAAGGACGCCGCCAACCGGCACCTGTTTGTTGGCATGACCAACGCCGCGCAGCTTGCCGAAGAAGGCGGCCCGCTGGTCATGGAATCCGCCGAAGGCATCCATGTAACGGCCATGGACGGCAAGAAGTACATCGACGGCATCTCCGGCATGTACTTCCGTAACGTGGGGCACGGCCGAGAGGAGATCGCAAAGGCCATCTACGACCAGCTCTCCCGCGTCAGCATGAACGTCTACGCTGGCGCGACACCGGCCACCATCCAGCTCGCCACCAAGATCGCCAATCTCACCCCCGGCGACCTCACACGCACCTTCTTCTGCCAGGGCGGCTCCGAGGCCAACGAGTCATCGCTCAAGATGGCGCAGGCTTATCACGTCCGCCGTGGCGACCGCGGACGCTACAAGGTAATTTCTCGCAAAGGCTCCTACCACGGCTCCACCTACGGAACCATGTGGCTCGGCGGCCACCCCGGCTTCCCGCGCATCGACTACCAGCCAAAGCCCGCCAACGTGATCACCGTTCCCGCGCCTCACTACTACCACGACGAGTTTGGCTCGAAGTCGCCGGAAGAGTGCGGCGAGCGCGCTGCGAAGGCCATTGAGGAAGCGATCCTGTTCGAAGGGCCGGAGAGCGTGTCAGCCGTGATTGGCGAGCCGATTTCGCAGCCGATGGGAGGCGTCGTGCCGCCGTCGAACTACTGGCCGATGGTCAGGGAGATCTGCGACAAGTACGGCGTGTTGCTCATCTTCGACGAGGTGATTACCGGTTTCGGCAGGCTTGGCACATGGTTCGGGGCGAACTACGTCGGCGTCACGCCGGACATCATGAGCTTTGCCAAGGGAATTACCTCCGGCTACTTCCCGGTCGGTGGGTCCATCGCCACGGCGCAGGTTGCGGACGTGTTTGCGGGCGGGCCGGAGAAGACGTGGAGCCACATGTACACGTACTCGGCGCACCCCGGCGGTGCGGCGGCTGCGCTGAAGAACCTGGAAATTGTGGAGCGGGAGAACCTTGTCGAGAACGCCCGTGCGCGGGGCGAGCAGATGCACGAGCGGCTGGAGGAGATGAAGGAGAAGCACCCGATGATTGGTGATGTGCGTGGCGTGGGGCTTATCCAGGGCATGGAGTTCGTGAAGAACCGGGAGACGAAGGAGCATTTCGATGCTTCGATGCGGGTGAACGCCCGGCTGACAGAGAAGTTCATCGAGCGCGGAATCTGGATTCGTGTCCCGGCCTACATCATCCCGCTGGCGCCGCCGCTAATCATCAACGCTGATCAGGTGGACGAACTCTGCACCGCCGTAGACGAGTCCATCACCGAAGTAGAACAAGAACTTGGGGTTTAGGGGCTATAAACTACACAGAAAGTTCGTTCGGTTGGTTGGTGAGTCATGAGCGTAATTTCAAATATCGATGGTCTAGCTGAGTTCTGTCGCGAAAATCACATCAGCCGGTTGGCTCTATTCGGTTCAGCTATCAGGGATGATTTCGGCCCGGAGTCTGATCTCGATATCCTTGTGGAGTTCGAGGAAGGGTTTGTGCCAGGTCTTGCATTCTTCGGTATTCAAAAAGAACTGACACAGATATTCGGAAGACCCGTTGATTTGAACACATCAGAATTCCTGAGTCCTGTGTTCCGCGACGCAGTATTGGCAGAGGCACAGGATCTGTATGACGCGGCGTGATGACAATATCTCGATTCAGCAAATGCTGGTTCATGCTGAAGAGGCGATCGGTCTTGTAGTCGGATTAACCCAGCAAGAACTTGAACAGAATCGCCTGCTCAGTCTGGCCTTGCTTCGTCTGCTTGAGATTCTTGGAGAGGCAGCGACCAGAGTTTCGCCTGAGTTCCGAGACACAACGAGTAACATTCCGTGGTCTCAGATAGTTGCACTTCGTAACCGACTGATTCATGGATATGACGCCGTAGACATGACCGTAATCTGGAAGGTACTAACCGCTGATCTTCCTCAACTGGTTGCCGATCTCAAAGAATTGAATAATAGATGACTGCCACTACTGCTGCGCCGGGTGCTGAGGCGGGTCACGGAGAGACCGAAAATCCCGCTGAGAAAAAATCTCTGGCGTTGATGATTGGGCTTTCGGCGGGGCATGGGATAAAGCACTTCGGGCAGAGCGCGCTGCTCATCATCAGCCCGGAGATCAAGGCGACCTTTGCGCTGAGCGAGGTGGCCTTCGGCAGTCTGTTTGCCGTGCAGCAGACCTCCAGCGGCATCGCAAACGTCCCCGCCGGAATCATCTCCGACATGTATCGTCGGCGCGTCGCCTGGATTCTCACCGCCAGCATGATGATGGTCGCTCTCGGCTACCTCATCATCGGCTTCGCACCGTGGTACTGGCTCGTCCTCACAGCAGTCGCACTGCTCGGCTTCGGCACCAGCGCGTGGCACTCACCCGCCTTCGGAACACTCGCCGCGCACTACCCGCAGCGTCGGGGAGTTGCGATGTCTGCTCACCTGACCGGGGCGCAGATTGGCGATACTCTCGGACCGCTCGTCATCGGCGCTCTGCTCGGTGGTTTCACGATAGGCATCTTCAACTGGATTTTCGATGGATTCCACTGGCGCACGATTGCGTATCTGCTGTTCTTTCCCGCTGCATTGACCGCACTGACTGTGCTGCTGAAGCTGAAAACGGCGGGAAAAGAGTCTTCCCGCAACCTGAACCTGACGGAATACCTGGCATCAGCAAAGGTGCTGGTGACCAACAGGGGCGTGCTGGGCATGGTGGTGCTGGGGGCGTGTCGAGGAGCGGTTCACAGCGCGTTCCTGGCGTTCCTTGTGCTGTACCTGCGGGATGACCTGGCGTATTCGCCGTTCCGGGTGAGCATGCACGTTTCGCTGCTGACGCTGGCGGGAATCATGTCTACACCGGTGATGGGGATGATTTCGGACAGGATTGGTCGCAAGCCGGTTATCGTGGCTGCTATGTCGTCAATGGCGGTGCTGGTGTTCATGTTCCTGTTGTTCGAAATGGGCTGGCCGCTGGCGGTTCTGCTGGGGTTTTTGGGCCTTTTCTTTTTCTCGGTGTTTCCGATTATCACCGCGTCGGCGATGGACCAGGTGGAGAAGGGTTCTGAGGCCAGCGGTACGGCGCTTCTGTTTGCAGGAGGCGCAGTCATCGGGTCGCTTTCACCGGTTATCGCCGGGATCATCTACGAGGCGAACGGATTCACCGGTGTTGTGTGGTTCGCTGGCTCGATAGCGACTGTCGGTGCGGTGCTGGCGATTGTCCTGCCTATGCGCAAGAAGGCCGTGTTATAACTTTTCCGCAGTCGTTTCGAACTGGCAAAACGGCGATACAGCGTACGAAAGACGATAGATGAAGGCGATTGATATTCATGCTCACGTCCCTCGACACCCGGAGCTTCCTGAGTATGGGATTGAGCCGGGCTTGCGGAAGATGTTCCGCATGGATGGGGAGCCGGACACCGTACAGCAGATGGCCGAGCGTTACGCCGCGGCAGATGTGAAAGCGGTCATCTTTTCGGTGGACGCCGAGACGGCTACCGGGGACAAGCCAGACCCTAACGACTATGTGGCGGGCATCGTGAAGCGGTTCCCGGAGCAGTTTTTCGGATTCGCAACGGTTGACCCGCACAAGGGTGCGGCGGCTGTCGAGGAGCTTGAGCGGGCGGTGACGGAGCTGGGACTTGTCGGGTTGAAGTTGCACCCTATACATATGGCCTTTTACCCGGATGATCCGGCGTTCGAGCCTCTGTTCAACAAAGCAGAGCAACGGGGAATCCCGGTTTTGATGCACACGGGTTACGCAGCGGCTGGCGCGGGTACTCCCGGCGGCGGTGGCTTCAAGCTGGCTTACGCACGACCGATCCCGCATGTCGATAACCTGGCCGCAGATCACCCGGATTTGACGATCATCATGGCGCATCCAGCGTGGCCGTGGATTGACGAGCAGATTGCGGTGGCGTTGCATAAGCCGAATGTATATATCGACCTGTCAGGCTGGGCGCCGAAGTACATTCCGCAGCAACTGATCACAGAAGCGGGTGGTCGGTTGCGCCGAAAAGTCTTGTTCGGCTCAGACTATCCGTACATGCCACCAGAACGCTGGCTCCAGGAGTTTGCGTCGCTGAATATCCGTGACGAAGCGCGTGAGTTGATCCTGCTGGAGAACGCGAAGACGGTGCTGGGCCTTTCGTAGACGGCGATCAGGCCACGGACGGTTCGGGGTCAGGCGCAGGCTCAGGCCACTTCGGCTTGCGGGCTGAGAGCGCAGCAAGCGAGCCTACTCCAGCGATTGCCGCAAGTATGAGGAAAGGCGCCTGGTAGCTGCCGGTGGAGTCACGCATCATGCCGGCGAACAACGGACCAACCGTCATTCCCACCATCACGATCATCGAGGTGAATCCCATAATCGTGGCGTATGAAGCGCGGCCGAAGTAGTCGGCACGTATCGAGTTGATTAGTGGTGAGCGGACACCCCATGCAGCGCCGTGCAGCAGAGCAAACGCAAACGCACCGGCCATTGATGTCGACACGGCGAAGATGGCAAAACCTGCCGCGTGGGCGAGCATGCAGCCTGCAATGCCTACTTTCTTGTTGATGCGGTCACCAATGTATCCACCGGCAAGCTGTGCTGCGATGACCACGGTGGCGAGAACTGCGACCACGCTGGCAGCCGCCCCGTTGGAAAGACCCATTCCCTCCACCATGTGCGGTATCTGGTGGAGTAGAGCGGCTCCGACTATCAGTAGAGCGGCTCCGTGGCTGATTGAAAGCGTCCAGAAGGCCTGCGTTTTCATGGCCTGTCGTGCGGTCAGACCGGTGATTCTTGGTGCGGCCTGTGCTTTGCCGTCCTTGTAGATCCGCTTTGTGCCGTCAGGGAGCAATCCGTACTGTTCCGGTGAGTGTCGGATCAGTTGTGACATTGGCAGACCGACAACGAGAACGATGATCCCGGATGTGAATGCTGTGGCGCGCCAGCCGTGTGTGGACAATCCCCAGACGACTAGCGGAACCGTTAGACCGCCGACGCTCATTCCGGTCATCATGATGCCAAGCGCCATTGCGCGTTTTCGGGCGAACCAGTTGGTGACTGTCGTTGCCAGTGGCATGAAACCGCCGAGACTGGAGCCAAGAGCCATCATGGCGAATGCCATGTAAAAAGTCTCGATTGAGTGGATCCGGCTCATAAATATGAAACCGCCGCCGAATAGCACCATGCCGATTCGCATCATGATGCGGGGGCCGAACCGGTCGATGGCCCAACCCTGTACCGGCCCGAGAATTCCGCTCTCGGCCCTGGCCATTGAGAAAGCACCGGATAGCTGGCCTTTGCTCCACCCGAAATCTGCTTGCAGTGGCAACACATACGCGCTGAATGCGTGGAACAGCAGTCCGCCGTTGAGCATCTGTATGAAGAAACCGGCAGCAACTATCCACCAGCCGAAGAAGACTCCGCGACGCGCTCGGCGTCTGGCCATGACGGTCGATTTTTCGATCAGCGAGTGATGATGTGGAGTGCGCGTTTTGGTTTCTTCGGAAATGAGAGGGGTAGACGCTTTCGTGATGTGCAGGTGGTCGCTTACGGGCAGAAACAGAGTGTCTCACTCTACTCCCGAAAGTGGCGAAAAGCGGCAGAAATTTTTGTTCATGTCTGAATCAGACCGTAGTGCGCGCAAAAAAGAATGGCGGCGGGAACAAAAAGTTCACCGCCGCCATATCCTGTGTACCTGTTGTTGTCTACGTCAGGCTGAAGTCGAGTTCCAGCTCGGAGCCAATCGACTTGAACCATTCGATGACCTCCGGGTGGTACGGGATGCCCTTCGACAATCGTTCAGCCTTCGTCTCTGCTTCCGGCAGCCCTGGGTAAAAGACTCGCTCGTGTCCCGGCGCAGGCTTTGTCGCAGCAAGGCCGCCCAGGAACGCGTCCATGTCATCCTTGAACTTGTTTACATCCGTGAACGAATCAATCTTGTACGCCGCGAAATAGTGGCCTGACTGCCCGGAGATGAAGCCGGGGCCAAGTCCTGACAGCGTGCAGCACATGATGTCCACGACACATGCGAAACCGTAGCCCTTGTGCGAGCCGTTCTCGCGCGTCCCACCGAACGGCAGCATGTACCACTGGCGACCCTCGCCGCGAATGTCTACATCAGGGACGATCTGCTCGTCCATCGGTACGCCTTCAGAGTCGGTAAGCCAGTTGGCGAAAATTGGCCGGTCCATGCGTTGCAGGAGCCGAATCTTGTTTGCAGCTACCTGCGTCGTGGCGACGTCGAACAGGAACGGTGCTTCGTTGCGGGCAGGTGCCGCCCACGCGATCGGGTTTGTGCCAAAGCGAGGTTCTGCGCCGTAAGTTGGCAGCATGGCGAAACCGCCGCCACCGGTCATGCAGACACCGATCATGTCGTGCTTGAGCGCCATCATGGCGTGGTAACCGGCAGCGCCGAGGTGACCGGAGTTCTTGAGCACAGTCACGCCAGCGCCGTACTTTTCCGCGCGCTGGATGGCATCTTCCATCGCAAGCGGTGCGGTGTGCAGGCCGTTCCCGCGGTCGCCGTCCCATGTTGCGGTCACTGCGGACTCTCGCTCGATAGTCATATTGGGGCGAGGATTCAGCGTGCCTTCGTTGTAACCCTTTACATACATACGGAGCATGTTGGAAACGCCGTGAGTATCGACACCGTGGATGTCGGCGTGCATCAGGACATCGGCGGAAAGGGCGGCCGCGTCATCGGTCAATCCCATTTTTCGGAAAATCGCCTCGGTGGCTGAGCGGACTTTGGGCTCCGGAACGCGGACAGCCTCTTCTTCGGAAACGTGGAACCTCTCAAGCATCTGGTTTAGTCCTGTGCTGTGGTGACTACGGCTACCCGGCTGGCAGGCCGGCTGCATCGTAGCACCGAAGGCACTGTGGTGTGCAAATGCGAATTCTGCGACACGCGAACCGACTCTCGTGCATATCTCCTGCTGCACGAGAGCCGGTCATGGTTTTCTAGTCTCTTATTAGCTTGTCTTGGACTGACTGCTATCGGAGGAGCACCAGCACCGGTGCGATACCCGACCTCACGACGTCATCGGCCACACTGCCGAGGAATGCTCGGCGGATGCCACTGCGACCCCGCGTTGCCATCACAATCAGGTCGACTTTTTCGGCTTTTGCGATCTTTTTGATGATGGATGCGGGATCACCGGTCATGACTTCTGCTATTGCCGTGACACCATCGTCCTCCAACTGCCGGCGACGAGTGTTTATCTGGTTCCTGGCTCGTTTTACGCCACTTGCCGTTTCGGCATCAGCCGCCTCGACCGCCATCTCGTAAACTGCTGCAGAGCCGGGAGCCCCCATCTGTGTTGCGGGGACGTTTGCAGGCGGAACGACGCGAACCAGAATTAGCTCAGCACCAAATTTCTTGGCGATGGCCTCTGCGTGGTCAACCGCTTTTGCGCCTGCTCGAGATCCATCCAGTGGAACCATAATACGTGTGTACATAGGTCCCTCCTTTCTTCAACTGCAATCATAGTGGAAAGTCAAGGGACTACAGGACCATGAAGCGTGTGTTTTTCATGACGGGACTCGACCATGAACATGAAGTGTGTTCATGCGCTAACATCCGCTGAGTATGAAAGACATATCTATCTCAGAAGCACGCAGGATCGCTCTCAACGCACAGGGCTTTTCTTCGCCGCGCAACAACGGAACTGCGACCGGACTGGACGACTTGCGCCGGGTCATCGAAAGCATCGGGCTGGTGCAGATCGACTCGGTGAACGTGCTGGCACGCGCACATTACATGCCGTTTTTCTCACGCCTGGGGCCGTACCCGGAGTCGATGCTGGATGAACTGGCATACGAACGTCGCGAGCTTTTTGAATACTGGGGTCACGAGGCCTCGTTCATCCCGATGAACCTGTACCCGGCGATGCGGCACCGCATGGAACGCGAGCCGCGCAGGTGGATTGAGAAGGCCAGGCAAGAGTTCCCGGAGATAATCGAAGATGTTTTCCAGCAGGTGAAGGATCGCGGGCCGCTGTCCGTCTCTGACCTGGATGGCGACGAACAGAGAACCGGGCCGTGGTGGGGTCTGAGCAAGGGCAAGCGGGCACTGGAGTTCCACTTTGCTCTCGGCGCGGTCGGTGTGCATTCGCGTCGAAAGTTTTCTCGTTATTACGATCTGCCGGATCGCTTTATTCCGGGTGAGCACTTTTCTGCTCCGGCAATGACCGAGGCCGAAGCGCACCGACACCTGCTGCTCATCTCGGCGCGATGTTACGGCATCGGCACCGCGAGCGACCTTGCCGACTACTTCCGCATCAAGCCTGCGAAAGCACGCGGAGTGCTCCGTGACATGGTGACTTCGGGAGAGCTGCGGCAGGTCAGCGTCGAGAGCTGGGATGAGCCTGCGTACATGCTTCCGGGAACCGATGTGCCGCCAGAGCGTATCGGAGCACGTTCGCTTGTCAGTCCGTTCGATTCGCTGATCTGGTATCGAGAGCGAATGGAGCGGCTCTTCGGCATGTTCTACCGCATCGAGATATATGTCCCGGAGAAGAAGCGGCAGTACGGCTACTACGTGATGCCATTCCTGATGGATGAACAACTCGTGGCAAGAATCGACCTGAAAGCAGACCGGCAAAATGGCCGACTGCTTGTGCAATCGGCGCATCTTGAGCCGGGGCGTGACGAATCCGCGGTGGCCGCCGCTTTGGCTGACGAGCTGGCGACGATGGCGCGGTGGCAGGGACTGGGCAGGGTCGTCGTGGGCAGGAAAGGTGATCTTGTGAGCGCGCTGCGGCCCGCCGTGAAATCGGTGAAGGTTTAGCTTCTGCGTTCGTTGCGGTCGCGCTCCATCCTTCTCGTCCACCTGCAACTACCCGAAAAAACTTGCGCGGCATGGCCAATCAGGACAATATGTCGGCTGTTAACCCCGAAACGACTGTCCAGCAACCAGTTCGACAGGCATTGACCGCCACCCGGCGCATCGAACGGAGAATAAGAAATGTACGTAGGAACGCAGGTTGGAGCGAGGGACGATCAGGATTACGCGATGTGGGCGCAGCTTGGCGTCAACAACATCTGCGGCGACGCTCCCGGTAACCCGCATGACTGGACTGCCGAAGACCTCATCAAGCACCGGGAGAAAGTCGAGTCGTACGGCATCACGCTGGACATGGTGCAGTTGCCGCTGAGTTCGACGCCGCTCGACCGCTCGCAAAGCCCGAACATCATGCTCGGCAAGAGCCCGGAGCGTGACCGCGAGATCGAGTCGATCCAGAACATCATCCGCAACGTCAGCAAAGCCGGGATTCCGGCCGTCAAGTACAACATGAACATCATCGGCATCCCGCGCTCGGAGCGCGAACCCGGCCGTGGCGGATCGTCCAACTCGACTTTCCGCTGGTCGAAGATGGACCAGGACGAGGCTCCGGGCTTCTGGGGAGTCGTCGACCCGGATGAAAACTGGGAGCGCATCGATTACTTCCTTGAGCGAGTCGTCCCGGTTGCGGAGGAGTACAAGGTACGTCTCGCGTGTCACCCGCACGACCCGTACACGCCCCCAGGCTACCGAGGCGTCACGCGGCTGCTGGGAACCGTCGACGGGATGAAGAAGT
>JAURLM010000242.1 GCA_030831265.1 Chloroflexota bacterium | reverse complement strand
GATTACTTGGTGATCCTGAGGCTCCCGTTCACCCGGCAGTCGTGTACGAAATGCTGTGGAACATCGTTGGGCTGTTCATCCTCTACAAGCTGAGGAACAAGTTGAAGCCGGACGGCAGCCTGTTCATGTTCTACCTTGGTTACTACTCACTCGGCAGGTTTATGATCCAGTTCATCAGGCTGGACAAGGTCTACTTCTGGAATCTGCAGGAAGCGCACCTGATCGCTATCGGCGTGATGGTGATTTCCGTGACCTTCATGGCGTGGAAGACTCGCTTCCGAACAGGTGATGAGAGCAGTTCAGGCCCTGGTGAAACCAGCGGGCCCGGTGGAGATGGCGGCAGGAAGCGTCGTGAACGAGCTGAGCGCAGGGCACAGGCCAGAGTCAACTAGAGTCAGGCACTTGCTCAGCGCTGGGCAGGCCGGATGTCCAACAGGCCGAGTTCGTGGCGCACACGGCCCTTCCATGTGTCGCTTCGCAACTCGTAGGCAATGTCTACGCGACCGCGACCCAGCGGAGCATCGCCAAGTCCGAATCCGATAGCGTTCACGCGTCTGCCTTCGTCTTCCAGCGTCATGCGCAGGTGTCTGCCACCTGCTCCCATAGTCTTGACTTCCAGTGGTGTGACGCCGCGGGACATGAAGACCGGCTTTTCGTTGGCAGCACCGAACGGCTCCATTGCTGCGACGAAATCCCACATCGAAGCGCCCATCTCTGACAGCGGTGTTTCAGCATCAATGTTGAGAATAATGTCCTGGTCACGTCCCATCAGTGACCATGTAGCGGCGCGCTCAAGCTCAGCAAGCACGGGGTCAAGGTAACCGATTTCAACGGTAAAACCTGCCGCGGCAGCATGACCGCCGAACCGTACAAGGGAGGTGCCGAGGGGTGTGAGTGCTGAGTGCAGATCGAAGCCGGGGACACTGCGCATGGATGCGCGTGCAACGCCGTCTGTTACCGAATATGCAACGGCGGGCGACTGGTATTCCTCGCTGAGACGACCTGCGAGCGGGCCAAGGATTCCAGCCGGGAAGCCGTCGCACCGGACTGCAATCAGGTTGCTCTCTGCCGGGCGAGAACTGATTTGGGGCCTGACCTCTTCCCAGACCGCCTCACTCAAACGCTTACGTTCATTGTTGGCGGAGTCTAGGCGGGCTGCCAGCACCGCCGCTTCTTCACGGTCACGGGTTGTGAGTATACGGAGGCTTGGTTCTGCGTCTCCAAGCCTGCCGGGAGCGTTTAGGCGCGGAGAGACGTAATAGGCGATCAATTCGGTTGTGGGTCTGCCGTTTGCTGACGGCGGACGGGATATGTCCAGCAATGCCTGGAGGCCAGGATGACGGGTGCGTCCCAGCTCTTCTAGCCCAAAGCGTGTGATGAGCCTGTTTTCCCCAACCAGTGGCCCGGAGTCTCCAATTGTGCCCAGTGCGGCCAGTACAAGCAGGTCATAGGGCACGTCTTTTCCTGATAGCCCGAACACGGCCTGTGCCAGCTTGAATGCGACTCCCGCGCCTGTAAGCGGTGCGGCTATTTCATCTGACTGCGGGTTTACAAGAGCGTACGCGGCAGGGAGTTCACCATCAAGCAAGTGATGGTCTGTGATTATCGTCTCGACACCCGCAGCATTGGCCGCGGCGACCTCCTCTATAGCGGTCGAACCTGTGTCTACAGTGACGATTAGTTGGACACCTGCGTCAACGAACGACTTTATCGCCTGCATCGAAAGGCCGTGACCGTCTTCTTCCCGGTGCGGGATGAAGGGGAAGGCAGTACCACCGAGGTCTTCGACCATGCGGACTATGATCGCCGTTGCCGTCAGGCCATCGACGTCGAAGTCTCCGAACACACCTACTCGTTCGCCATTGCGAACGGCGAGAAGGATTCGGTTCGCCGCCTTCTCCATGTCAGGGAGCAGGTAAGGGTCTGTAAAACCGTGTGGTGACGGGTTCAGATAGGCGCGCGCAATTGCACGGCTCTTGATGTTCCGGTTGAACAGGAGCCGGTTGACCAGCGGGCTGTGTGCAAGGACGGGCGAAACGCCACCGAGGTCCAGGTGGAAACCATCAGGCGGGGGCGGTGCGACACGCCATTTTTTCAGGGTTTTCAAACGGGCGGAAGTTGCCACAGGATCAGTTTACGGCTTCCCTGAAAATCAGCGATGCATTGTGTCCGCCAAAGCCGAAGACGTTGCTCATTGCGGTTGATACTCGGCCCCGTAGTGGCGTGTGCGGCGTGTAATTCAGGTCGCAATCAGGGTCAGGTTCTTGCAGGTTGATCGTAGGTGGCACGGCCGATTCGGTGATAGCCATGACGGAGAAGGCGGCTTCAATACCACCGGCTGCACCAAGCAGATGCCCGGTCATGGATTTGGTAGAGCTGATTGGCACTTTATATGCGTGCTCACCGAAGACCCGCTTCATTGCAATCGTCTCGAACTTGTCGTTGAGCGGTGTGGAGGTGCCGTGGGCGTTGATGTACGTGATGTCTTTCGGCGTCATCCCTGCCTGGCTAAGAGCGTAGTTCATTGCCCTCGCTGCGCCTTCACCTTCAGGGTGAGGCTGAGTGACGTGATGGGCATCGCTGCTTGAACCGTAACCGGCAAGCTCGGCAATGATCGTCGCACCGCGGTCTTTTGCATGCTGTTCACTTTCAAGGATCAGCACGCCTGCGCCTTCACCCAGGACAAAGCCATCGCGACCGGCATCGAAAGGTCTGGATGCACCTTTGGGATCGTCGTTACGGGTAGAGAGTGCCAGGCAGGAGTTGAACCCGGCGACACCGATAGGGCAGATGGCAGCCTCGGTTCCACCGGCAACAGCCACGTTGACGCGGCCGCGTTTTATCATCTCGGCTGCTTCGCCAATGGAGTCCGCTCCGGTAGCACACGCTGATACGGTCGAGAAATTGGGACCCTTGGCACCGATCATCATCGAGACCTGGCCCGAGGCCATGTCGGAAAGCATCATGGGGACGAGGAACGGGCTGACGCGGGATGCGCCACGTTCGTTGAGAATGATGTGCTGTTCCGAGATGGTGATGATTCCGCCAACGCCGCTGCCAATGAGAACGGCAACCCGGTCAGGGTCTTCCTGTTCCATCTTGATACCGGCATGTTCCAGGGCTTCCAGTGCTGCGACGGATGCGAACTGGGTGAAGCGATCCATGCGCCGGGATTCTTTTTTTCCAAGCAATCCCGCAGGCTCAAAGCCTTTCACTTCGGCAGCTATCCGAGTGGAAAAGCCTTCAGTGTCAAATGACGAGATGTAGTCAATACCTGACTCGCCTTTGAGCAGGGCTTTCCAGGTTGATTTGCGATCCAGACCGAGCGGTGTGACGAGTCCAATGCCCGTTACAACGACGCGGTTTTCCATTTTCAGATCTCCTTGATGGTGGAGTGCCGTCTCGCCCGTCAGCATTTCAACAGGCGCTGTGCAGACGGGCCGACGGATTGATTACATGCGGGTGTTTTATGGTCGATTATCGGGGGCTGCGTGCCGCCAACGAGGCCAGGTATGAGACTGGCACTGGGTTTTGCCGTTCAACGTGTTCGGCATAATGGATGTTCATTATGCGACCGCAGGACGCGGCGAGTATACCAGCAGCGGGGTATGCGACCAGTAGTATTGTGATATCCGAGAACACTGAAGGTTGATT
>JAURLM010000241.1 GCA_030831265.1 Chloroflexota bacterium | reverse complement strand
CGGGAGAATTCGGCATCGTGGCACAGATAAAAGTAGGCGTGAACGGCGTCCTCGGCAGGATGGGATCAACTGTCCTTGCCGCGGTCGCCGGTGACCCTGAAACGATTGCAGTTGGCGGATCTGACCCGGCTGCGACAGCGGATACCGTTCCGCATCCAGTAACAGGTGCTCCGCTTCCTTTGAGGAACACCCTTGCCGAGTTCATCGAAGCGGCTCAGCCAGATGTGATTGTTGATTTCAGTAATGCGGAGGGTGGGCGCGCTGCTTTTGCAGCATGCGTGCCTGCCGGAGTCGCTGTCGTCTCTGGTTCGACCGGGCTGTCTGAGTCCGACCTCGAGAACGTGGCGAATCTTGCACGCCAGCACAGCGTAGGCGTGATTTCAGCGTCGAACTTTGCGCTTGGCGCTGTCCTGTTGGGACACCTGGCGGCCATTGCTGCGCAATACTTCGACTACGCTGACCTTATCGAGTCACACCACGAAGCCAAAGTCGATGCTCCTTCTGGAACCGCTCTGTCAATTGCGAAAGCGATGACAGATGCCCGGAAGAATCGATTCAAGCAGAACGTGGCTGAGAAGCAGACGTTGGCGGGTACCCGTGGCGGCGACTATGAAGGCATCAATGTTCACAGTGCGCGGATGCCGGGGCGAGTTGCCAGGCACGAAGTTGTGTTTGGTGGAACAGGCCAGACTCTCACTATGATTCACGACTCCATCAACCGCGAAAGCTTCATGCCTGGCGTCCTGCTGGCTGTGAAGCGCGTGGTAACACAGGATGGACTGGTCGTCGGATTGGACCGTGTACTGGGTTTGGACAAGCTGAAGCCGTAGGGCGGCGCGTTTTTTCGCACGCCCAATGCGCTCCGCCCGTATCATTTCCGATACTCTATTCTCAGTTCAAATTCCCTATACATATACGCGCCCGGTACTGCAAAATCCGGGCATTCAATGGAAGTTGTAATGCAAAGTTCAGACCTGACCATCGCAATCGTCGGTGCCACTGGCGCGGTTGGCCGTATTGCCCTCGACCTGCTTGAGGAACGGAATCACCCTGCAAACAAGATCGTCGCGATGGCCTCAGCCCGGTCGGCAGGAAAGCACGTGGCATATGGCGGCACTGATTTGACCGTCATCGAGGCGACTCCCGATGCGTTCAATGGCGTTGATGTGGCATTTATTTCCGCCAGCTCTGCCGTTAGCAAGCAACTAGCCCCTGAAGCTGTAAAGCGTGGCGCACTGGTGATTGATGACGGTTCAGCATTCCGGATGGAAGAGTCAGTGCCGCTCGTTGTTCCGGAAGTGAATGGTGCTGACGTCGAATGGCATTCCGGCATAATCTCCATACCGAACTGCACGACCACACCGCTGGTGATGGTTCTCGACGCTTTGCGAAGCATTTCTCCTATCACGGCTGTGACAGTTGCCACATACCAGGCCGTGACCGGAACCGGTGCAGCTGCCGATATGGAGTTGATTCACCAGTCCCGGGCGATGCTTGATAGTGACCCAGTCGTGGTAGAGCAGTACCCGCACCAGATAGCGTTCAATCTTCTTCCGCAGGTGGATGACTTCCTGCCGAACGGCTACACGAAGGAAGAAGAGAAGATGTTAAATGAGTCTCGCAAGATACTGCACGAAGTTGGATTGCCGCTGGCATCGACATGCGTGCGCGTTCCTGTGCGTGTTTCGCACAGTGAATCGGTGACCATTGAGTTCCAGGATGCGGTCAGCCCGGACGAAGCACGGGCAGCGTTATCCAACGCTTCGGGCGTAAGTGTGGTGGACGATCCGCAAAACAGTGTCTACCCTATGCCTCTCAATGCGGCTGGAAAAGATGAAGTGTTCGTGGGACGCATCCGCAAGGATATTGCCCATGAGAACGGGATCAGCCTGTGGTTGTCTTGTGACAACCTTCGTAAAGGTGCCGCACTGAACGCGTTGCAGATACTGGATGAAGTGCTGAAACGTGATTGCCTGAAGCCGTCAAAGTAGACGGACGAACTTAAGACGCACGTACATTCAACGGAAACCGGATAGCGAAATGGTTACTCCAGGACGACTTCTAACGGCAATGGTCACTCCGTTCACAGAGAACGGAGATGTGAACTACGCACAGGCTCGCAAGCTTGCGGCCGCGCTCATGGATTCCGGTTCAGACGGACTGGTCATCGGTGGGACGACGGGTGAGGCTCCAGCAATGAGTGCTGATGAGCGGTTACGGCTTTTCGATGAAGTGAAACAAGAGATCGGCGACCGCGGCGCGGTGATTGCTGGCACTACAGACAACAACACTCGCGCTTCGATTGAACTTTCCATTGAGGCCGAACGTATCGGTGTGGATGCTCTGCTCCTTACGGTTCCTGCTTACAACAAGCCTCCCCAGGAAGGTCTGTACCAACACTTCAAGGCGATTACGGACAGGGTCAGTATTCCGGGAATTCTCTACAACGTGCCAGGTCGGACCGCCCTGAATATGACGGCTGACACTACGATTCGCCTCGCCCAGATTGACAACATCATCGGTGTCAAAGAGGCGTCAAGCGACCCGACCCAGATAACGGAAGTCATCACGCGTGCGCCTGATGGCTTCAAGGTGTGGAGCGGGAACGACGATGAGACTTTTTCGATCATGTGCACCGGTGGCTACGGCATCGTGAGTGTGGCCAGCAACATCATCGGTGACCAGGTAAAGGGTTTGATGAACCTGATCCTGTCCGGTGACGTTCCGGCCGCTGCTGCCGAACACCGACGCCTGCTTCCGTTCTTCAAGGCACTTTTCTGGGTGACCAACCCGATTCCGATCAGGCATGCACTTCTGCGGCACGGTTTCGAGGCCGGGCCACCACGACTGCCAATGATTCCTGCCCCGGCAGATTTTCGCGCTAAGTTCGATCCGGTAATGGATCAATACAAGATGGATCTGCCGCTTGCAGTGAAGACCAGGGTTTAGCCACAACGGTTGCCGGGGATGGAGTGAGGTGTTGGCGAAGTGCCGTTGGATGAATATCGCCAGGCTAATCTTGAAAACTGGAACGACCGCGCAGGGATTCACGCCGAGTCGCGTATGTATGACCTCGCCGGATACGTAGCGAACCCCGGCAGACTGAGCGCTACTGTTGAGTTTGATCGCTCCAAACTTGGTGATGTTCGCGGGAAGTCGCTCCTTCACTTGCAGTGCCACATCGGTACCGACACCATCTCATGGTCTAGACTCGGAGCCAGTGTCACGGGCGTCGATTTTTCAGACAAGGCAATTTCTATCGCCCGCAAACTGGGTATCGATACTGATGCTTCAGCGCGTTTCGAAGTGGCCGAGTTGTACGAGACGCCGAAGGTGATCTCAGAACAGTTCGATGTTGTCTATACAGGTGTAGGTGCACTCTGCTGGTTACCGGACATCGCCGAGTGGGCGAATGTGGTGTCACGCATGTTGAAGCCCGGCGGCACGTTTTATGTCCGTGACTTCCATCCGATGCTGCTGGCTATGGACACTGACCGGAACGATGACCAGCTGGTTGTCACATATCCCTACTCTGGCGAGCAGGCGTTCCGGTTCGATAGCGCGACAACATACACGGATGGACCTGCACTGAAGCACCGGATTAGTTACGAGTGGAATCACGGCATTGCCGATACCGTGACGTCATTGCTGGATAACGGATTGCAGATAGTGGCGTTGAGCGAATACCCGTTCGCAGCCTCGCAGATCATGAACTGCATGGTGAAGCAAGCAGATGAGCAGTGGCATTTGCCGCAAGGTGACAGCCTGATGCCACTGATGTTCTCCATCAAGGCAACTAAGCCCGCGTAACGGGAGCCCGTGAGAATAACCGGCATCGATACTGAGCGTTAACCCCTATTGCCGTCTCGACCGGAGCACAGTAGTTTGCTCTGGAACGCAACGTGAGTTGTCCATTGACAATAGCGCTCGGAATGATTGGTCTATCCTCATTGCAGGACTCTTACAAACCCAAAGTGGTTGTGATCGGTGGTGGAAGTGGGTCTTCCGTACTGCTTTCCGGCCTTAAATCGCGTACGCCGAACATCACCGCAATCGTCAGCATGTTTGACAGTGGCGGCAGTACTGGGATTTTGCGCGAGGAGTTCGGTTATCCGCCACTGGGTGACATCCGTCAATGCCTGGCTGCACTTTCCGGAGATGATCAGAAAGCTACTGCACTGAGGTCGGCGTTCGATTTCAGGTTTAGCTCATCAAGCAGCCTCAAGGGGCACAGTGTAGGTAACCTGATTCTTGCTGCTCTTACCTCAGCGCTGGATACCGGCATAACCGGGGCCATTCAAGAGATGTCTGCGATGTTGGATATCACCGGGCGCGTCGTACCGGTCACACTTGCAGATGCTCAACTCTGCGCTGAACTCGCAGACGGCAGGGTCGTGATTGGTGAATCTCGTATCGATTTGCGTGGTGAAGAAACTCCGCCCATCAGGCGTGTGTTCCTTAGCCGAAAAGTCGAAGCCAATCCTGATGCTATAGCTGCGATAACAGAAGCAGATGTCGTAGTGCTCGGCCCCGGAGACCTTTACACGAGTATCGTCCCAAACCTCCTGGCGAGTGGAATTCCCGATGCGTTGCGCTCAACATCAGCACCTGTTGCCTATGTTTGCAACGTTATGACAAAGCTCGGTGAAACCTCAGACTACGATGCGGCACGGTTCACGGAGACGATCTTTCGTTACATGGGTGACCGCAAACTGGACTATGCAGTAGTCAATACGCAGTCCATTCCTTCCGATGTGCAGGCAAGATACGCGGTTGAAGGCGCACATCCGGTCGATCCTGATGGTGCTCAGCTCATGAACTACACCAACAAAGTGCTCCATGAAGCCTTGCTGAACCTTGGTCCGCCGGTGCGCCATGATGGTGACCGTCTTGCAGACCTGGTAATTGGAATAGCCGAAACAGGTTCAAAAATGCAATCAGGCCAACCGGGTATTACCCGGTCGGCCTGATTAAGAGAACTCTGTCGGTTACTTCCCGCCTACTTCATAGAAGGTCGGAGCACCATTGACTCGTGCCGACGTGGCCCGGTTGAGATCATGTTGGCAGGTATGCCAAGCACTTCCTCCAGCCGGTTCACGTATCGCTTAGCCTCTGCAGGCAGCTGCTCAGGACGAGTGATGCCAGACGTTGGGCCTTCCCAGCCAGGCCATTCTTCGTAGACGGGCTTGCACTCGCTCAAAAGCATTGAGTCGATAGGGAAGCGGTCAGTCTGCTGGCCATTCAATTCATAGCCAACACAGATCCGAATCGTCTCCCATCCGTCCAGCACATCAAGGCGGGTAATAACCATGGAATCCATGCCGTTCACCCGCACGCTGTACTTACCTGCGACCGCGTCAAACCATCCGATGCGGCGCGCTCGACCCGTGGTCGCTCCAAATTCCCCTACGGGTCCGGCGTTACGGATGATGTGTGCTTCCTCATCGCTTAGCTCCGTGGGGAACGGGCCTGCGCCCACGCGCGTGCAGTACGCTTTGAAGACCCCCGTTACGCCACCGAATGCTCGGGGGCCTATACCAAGTCCGGTGAGCATACCGCCGACGGTCGGGTTGGATGACGTCACGAAAGGG
>JAURLM010000240.1 GCA_030831265.1 Chloroflexota bacterium | reverse complement strand
GGGAATGCCGCAACCTGTCGTCTCGCGAGCATGGGAACTGCTGGAAAAACTGGAGAAGGATGGGACGTCACGAGAGCGTGGACAGAATCCGACACCAGCGCCGCAGCTTTCGCTGTTTGGGGCAGAGCCAGAGGTCGTCCGCTCTCTCAAGAAGCTGCTCATTGATGAGATGACACCGCTTGACGCATTGAATACGTTGTACCGGCTGCAAAAACAGGCTCAAAAAGATTCGAACTGACCAGGGCAACCAGAGCAAATGGAGAAACTATGCTAGTCGCAGGAACCGCAAGAACAGACATCACCCCGCCTGACGGCATCGCTCACGCCGGATGGGGAGCTCAGACCCATCAGCGTGCAGAAGGCGTTGACTTCCCTCTGTACTGCACGGTGCTTTACGTTACCGATGAGAACAACAGCACAGACCTTGCAATCATCGATATCGACACCTGCATCATCAGCGTCGCGCAGGATCGGGAACTGCGGAACAAGGTTGCGACCGCCAGCGGCATTGCCCACGACAACCTTCGCGTCTCTTACACCCACACGCACTCTGGTCCGGTCACAGGCGTTAGCTGGATCGTCGAAGGGGCTGACCTCATAGACCCGTGGCTTGAATCTATCTATGAAAAGGCGGCGATTGCCGTAAACGAAGCGAAGAACAACGCCAAAAAAGTACGAGTTACAACTGCGTCTGGCCAGTGCGAGATAAACGTCAACCGTCGGCCTCAGACCGAAGACGGTACGCGCTACACCGGTCGTGACTGGGAAGGTTTTGTCGACCACGAAGTCCTTGTCACAGCGTTTGATGACGAAGATGGTGCGCCAGTAGCGACTATCGTGAACTACGCCTGTCACCCCACGATCATGGCGCAGGACAATCGCCTCATCACACCGGACTATCCCGGTATCACCCGCAAAGTGGTTGAGGACAACGTTGGCGGCATGTGTCTGTTCTTGCAGGGAGCGGCAGGGAATATCGGCCCCATTGATGGCTTTACCGGCGACCTTGCTGTCTACCGCAAAGCAGGGCACAGGCTCGGACTTGAGGCATCGCGTATACGCATGGGCATGGATCCGATTCCTCGTAAAGAACGACTGGTCAAGATAGAGCCTTCTGGCGCGGACCTTGGTCTGTACGTGGACGAGCAATCGGGAGAACCTGATGACACTTTGAGTGTCAGCATTAGTCACGTGACGCTGCCTGCGAAGGAACTTCCACCACCCGAACAGGTTCGTGCTGATTTCGATTCCGCCCAGCAGCGGCTGGAAGAAGTACGCAAGCGCACATCTGACATAGAAGAGATCAAGAAAGCGGCGTTCCCATCAAAGCGGGCCTACATCGCACTGAACATTGCCGAGGTGTTCGGTAAAGGTGGTTCGGTTGAGTTGCCTGTGCAGGTCATTCGCATCGGCAATACGGCGTTTGTCGCTCTGCCGGTTGAGCCGTTCGCCGAAATCGGCGTCGAAGTGAAGGCGCAGTCGCCCGCGGACTGGACCGTGTTCGGTGGTTACTCGAACGGTTACTACGGCTACATGCCTATGAGCTACGCATATCCACAGGGCGGTTACGAAGTCACCACAAGCCCGTTTGCCCCTGGTGCTGGCGAGCAGGCGATTGAAGCTTGTGTGCAGGCCATAGAGGACGTGTGGCGGAAGTCGCTATAGCCCGGTTGCCAGTATCACGATTTACTTGAGTTGAGCGGTGCTTTCGCGCTGCGCGGAGTTTGGTTCGCGCTCGCATGGTAAGGCACCGGAGCAACGGGCATGGAAGTAATTTTCGCGATACTGGGACTGTTCGTCGGCGGCGTGATGAATGCCGTTGCCGATCGCATCCCACCGCTTGATCCTGAATACGACGGGCCGTTTGTATCTGATAGCGTCCGGCCGCTGAAATGGTGGGAATACCTGCCGTTTCTTTCGTTTGTCAGTGCGTCACAAGCACCGCGGATGAAGGTTGCAAACGGTGCATGGCGTTACCCGGTGCTCGAAATAGCGACCGCTCTCGCATCCTGGCTGGCTGCGACACGTTTCAGCGACCACATTGCGGTGATGATTGCGGTTGCGTTGTTCGCAGCGTCACTGGTGACTCTCGCGTTCATCGATTTCGAGACGAAGTACCTGCCGTTCAAGCTGGTGTACCCGACAGGTATCGCCGCACTAGCATTTGCCCCGTTTTGGCCGGACCTTGCCTGGTGGCAATCGCTGGCCGGTGCCGCGGCAGGATTTGCCGTTTTCTATCCGATCTACTGGCTCGGCGTACGGATGAACCGTCCGCTCATGGGCGGCGGCGACGCGTACCTGGCTGCTGCAATGGGCGCGATGCTCGGACTCCAGATGCTGTTTCTAGGGCTTTACATAGGCGTTGTGATTGGCGGCCTTGCCGCACTCATCGTGCTTGCTGGAAGGTTATTCGGCAAGCAGCAGCGGGTGATCGCTTATGGCCCGTACCTGTCAATTGGCGGGCTGATTGCCCTCTACTATGGCCGGACTATCATGGACTGGATCGTAGGCACCTGATTCGGCCTGTGGCTCTCAGCCACGCGTAATTTTCCGATAAAGTGACTGGCTGGTGAGTAACTTCAGCGAGCACCGGAGACTATGTTGCCCCTGTTCGAGACAATTCCTGTGGGTGGTCTGCAAACCAACTGCTACATCCTCACTGCACCTGACTCTACCGAGTGTGCAGTAATTGACCCCGGTGGTGAACCGCAGCGCGTTATCGAGGTGTTAAAAGCCGCTGAACTGGAGTTGCGGTATGTTCTTAGCACTCATGGGCACGCCGATCACACGGGAGGTGTGGCGCCGATACATGACGAACTCGGCGGCCAGTTCTATCTGGAAGAAAGCGATGTTTTCTATTCCGTCGACCCACCAGACTGGCTGGTGGCCGCGCTTGGTGGCTTCGTCGCCCCACCGAATCCGGACGCTTCGCTGCAAGATGTGCAGTCACTTGGATTTGGCAGCAGCGCGATACAACTGATCCGCACCCCGGGTCATACGCCAGGGAGTACCTGCTTCCTGATCGATGGAATGGTGTTCACGGGCGACACGCTGTTTCGAGGTTCGATTGGCAGGTATGACCTGCCGGGAGGTGATGGTCGGCAGGAACTTGAGAGCATACGCGATCACTTGTTGGTGCTACCAGATGAAACGCAGGTGTTCCCGGGGCACGGTCCATCGTCCACCATCGGCGAAGAGCGTCGCAGTAATCCGTATCTAGCCGGGTTATAGCGAACGTCTGCGTCAGTGCGATGCCAGGGTGTTGAGCAGTTCTGACGCTGATGGCCTGTCCGAGATGTTCGCTGCGATCTTGTATGCAACGAGGTTCCCGGATGCATCGAACACGTATGCAGCGGGAGCCGAAACCCCGTCCTGGAGCACATTGAAGACGTGCCACGCCGTAGTCACTTCGTGGGTAGCGTCGTACAAAACCGGGTATTGCAGCCCCAGCTTGTCTACTATGGCGCGTGCATCATCACTGTTGTCCACGCTGATGGTAATCACCTCAGCGCCCAGATCCTGGAACTTTGGGTAGAACTCTTGCAACTCCACGAGTTGCGCCTGGCAGACTCCTCAGAAGAAACCCCGGTAGAAGATCAAGACGAATGGTTGTTTCCCGCGGTAGTCAGATAGCCGTATGTTCTCTCCGCTGGCTGATGGCAGTGTGAAATCCGGTGTGGCGACGTCCGTCCCCGGTACCTGCATCACAGGGCCAATCCCCTGCGGAGTGCTGGTCGGTGCAGATGTGCTTGGGCGCGGCGGAGATACAGTCTCTGCGCAAGACATGGCAGAGATGAAAAGTAAGGCTGTAACGATCACGAGCAGTTTCATACGAACTAGCGTACACGTCGTGAGGTGAGACTCAAATACTTGTTTCAGGGGTGCGAATGCGTGCATGGTCGTTTCGGAATATAAAACAGCCCCGGCGATTTTCCCGCCGGGGCTGTTTTGTTATTACGGAGTGTGAGCTTCCCGAACTAGACGAACAGTGGTCCAAAGATCAGCGACACCACTGCCATTAGCTTGAGCAGGATGTTGATCGAAGGGCCAGAGGTGTCCTTGAACGGGTCACCAACAGTGTCACCGGTTACCGCAGCTGAGTGGGCGTCAGAGCCCTTGCCACCGTGGTTTCCGAGTTCGATGTACTTCTTGGCGTTGTCCCATGCGCCACCTGCATTTGCCATGAAGATGGCGAGCAAGAAGCCGGTAATGATGGAACCTGCAAGCAGGCCACCAAGTGCCGCCGCACCAAGTACAGCGCCAACGAGGATGGGCGCAATGATTGCAACCATGCCGGGGAGAACCATAGCCTTCAGCGCGCCTGCCGTCGAAATCGCCACGGCTCGGGCAGCATCCGGCTCCACGCCTTCGACGCCTTCCTTCAGGCCGGGAATCTCACGGAACTGGCGTCGAACTTCTTCGATCATGAAGCCGGCGGCAGTACCGACAGCCTGCATGGTCAGTCCTGAGAACAGGAACGGAAGCAGTGCGCCAATCAGTGCGCCGATCAGTACCTCTGCTGTCAGCAAGTCCAGTACCGTCAGGTCTGCCACCTGTCCGTACGCAGCCATCAGCGCCAGTGCTGTCAGAACTGCTGAACCGATAGCGAATCCCTTACCAGTGGCAGCGGTGGTGTTGCCAAGAGCGTCGAGGGCGTCTGTGCGCTCACGAACTTCCTTGGGCAGGTGTGCCTGCTCTGCAATACCACCGGCATTGTCTGCAACGGGGCCGTAGGCGTCCGTCGCAAGGGTCACGCCGAGTGTTGACAGCATACCGACTGCTGCGAGGCCGACGCCGTAGAGACCGGCGAGTTCATTCGCCAGCCAGATACCGACGACGACAGACAGCGTTGGTATGACTGTGCTGTAGAAGCCAACGGCGATACCGGCGATGATCGTGGACGGGTGGCCGGTCTCAGACTGCTTCGCAATCCATGCCACCGGGTTGATGTTGATTGATCCGAGCTTGAAACCTTCGTATGAAGTGAACCACTCTGTAGATGTGCCAATCACCTGTCCAACCACAAGACCGACTACTACTACCCAGAACAGGTTGTAGTCTCGGCTCAGGACGGGAAGGTTGTCGGTGAAGTCCATCTGCGAGATGGCTGCCGCAGTGCCGATCAGTACGAGTCCGCCTGCACCGAAGATTCCGGTCCGCAACGCCCACAGCAATCGCCCCATCGTGGCGTTCGGTGGAGTGCGAACCAGCATCGCTCCGACAAGTGCCGAAACTATGCCGATACCTGCGATAAGCAGCGGGAGAACCACAAGGTCAGAGTCGTAAGACGGGTTGCCAGAACGCTG
>JAURLM010000024.1 GCA_030831265.1 Chloroflexota bacterium | reverse complement strand
TAGATGTCACCGCGGTCAAGGGCTATCAGAAACTTACTGACCGTTGTTTTCAATTCGCCGCGCAAATCCGGCAACGTTTGTTTGGTCACATTGCGTCCGCGGGTCAGAATATCCTCGATGTGACTTTGAAATTCAACCCACGCTGCCTTTCGATCTTCGGTGCTAGCCACTCGGAATTCCGCCTGAATCCTTTTTACCACTCTGTTCACTGGAGGGCGACGTGACCAGTCCATAAAGCGCAAGCTCGGAGGAAACCCCGCAGAAGCGCACTTCTGCAAATATACGTCGGCCTCTTGCTCAAATTCTGTTAACAATCGAACGATGTCATCTCTGTTCCCGGGCAAAGGATGTCGAAACGGTTTGAGCTTTGCTTGAAGTCTGAGCGTTGCCCAGAAACCTAATACCGTTGTGAACGATAAAAGGCCCAACCATATTTTGACGGGGTCTCCCCAAAGTACCCATGTAGCCGCAGCAGTTCCATAGACTCCCGCCGTAATGATTCCTAGGGCGAGCAAAATCGACACGATCCATTGGAGCCAACTTGCGACCGGCTCTCCGAATCGGAAGGGATGGAAAATGAGCCATAACGCCGCCTTGAGCGTACGGCAATACCACGAGAAACGTATTCGGATAACAGCAAACATACCCGCCAGTATCGCACCAGTGGTGCTCAAGTGCATAGTCGTCCGTATATGTGTACATACATATACATATAAAAACAGGTGAACTGGATGAGGTGAAGGTGGAATCAGCGTTTGAAGTTAGGTATATCCATGGGTACACCGTGAGCGGCGACGCTCTGTATAGATAGCGGCGTTATGCTGCTCCAGGTGACGGCGTCGTATACATCTATGGGTGGTGGAGTGCCGTTGCTGATCGCGGTCGCAAAGTCCTGGAGGACGAAGAAATCGCCTCCGCCGTGGCCT
The DNA here is from genome assembly GCA_030831265.1 of Chloroflexota bacterium. Taxonomy (GTDB): domain Bacteria; phylum Chloroflexota; class Dehalococcoidia; order Lucifugimonadales; family Lucifugimonadaceae; genus JAJCYX01. The sequence continues at coordinate 3,315 of JAURLM010000024.1, read as the reverse complement.
GACCTGACGGCTTCATCTCCCTGCGATTTCCATGCCGGGTGCTCGTACTTTTCCGACATCTCCCACAGCACCTGCCAGCGCGGGTATCCGATCGACTCGTGGTTGGCAGGGCGTGCCATGCCTTTATGCCGGAAGTTGGCCGGGCTGACCCCCGGTGACACGCCATCCAACCACACCAGCGGATCCTCATCGTCGTGCCGCCGTGACATGAACGCGCCTTTTGTCCCCTGCAATCCGTAGTGGACCATGTTGTGAGGTCGCGGGCTGGCGCTGTCGAATCGCAGTGAAATCACACGTCCCTGCTCCGTCTGGATGATCGTCGATGCTGAATCTGCTGAATTCTCCCATGCTGCGGGATCAGCATCGGGATGACCTTCAGGGAGAACGTGCCGCGCCCATTCGTGTCTTGCTGCCGATTTCTTCACGAACGTGGTTGTCCTGAGAAGTCGGTCTGTCCGGTTGATGCCGAGCCATTGCGCTACGGGGCCGAGTGAGTGGGTGGGATAGCCGTTTCCGCGTGAAAGCTGGCTGTTTCCTGCGCGCAGGTTGCCGCGCCATGTGCGGGTGCCGTCTGCGTTCAGGTTCAGGTCACGACAGTCATGTATGTATGCGCCTTCTGCGAACGTGATGTCACCGAAGGCGCCCTGGTCTGCCATGTTGCGGACGAACATCGTCTCGCGGCGGTAGCAGTAGTTTTCAGCCATCATGTAGGTCAGGCCGGTCTTCTCGACCGTTTCAACCAGTTCCCAGCATTCTTCCAGCGTCACAGCGGCGATGACCTCTGAGAGGACGTGCTTTCCGGCCTTGAGGGCACGGATCGCCTGTTGGGCGTGAAGCGGCATTGGCGTGGCGATGAAAACGGCATCGATGCGCGGATCGTCGAGCATGCGGTCGAAGTCGTCGTATGCGGTCAATGATGGATTGGCGGAGAGCCATTTTGCGCGGGCTGTTTCGGCCGGGTCGCAGATTGCTACCAGTTCAATCTTTTCGCCCAGGGCGTTTATGGCGTTTCCGAAGCTGGCGCCGCGGTGGCCGCCGGCAATGGCGAGTCGAACCGGTGAGTGGGGCATATGTGGCTCCGATCGCAGGCTGCACGGAGATGCTCTCCCGTTGCTGCGTGGAGTTTAGCCGAATGTCGGGCGGGAGATTGCCGGTCGCATTTGCCTTACGGACCGTTCGGGCGCGGTCATGGGAGCCTGCTGGTCGGGGTGGGCAACCGTCCGAAGCAGTCCACGGTGGTCGCTTCGTCATACAGCTCGGACGTTATGAAGTTAAGCTGCTGCATGTCATCGGCCACCGCGTTTGCGGCAGGTCCGTTCAGCGTAGCGCAGAGTTCTTCGTGGTTTGCGACAGCGGTGGCGGCGATCTCAATGTCGGTCAGGACCACGTGAGCCGGGGGAGGTGGTGGGGCGCCGGAGTTGTCGAAGACGTTGCTGAGCGGCCCGATCATGAACGGCACAGAGATGAGTTGGCCCAGCAGGTATAGCTTGAAGAGCAGCTTCATACACCCAGCATCCCACGGCACGAATGGCCATCTGGCTCATTCCGGGTGTGAATTATGGTTGGAACCCGGATTGAATCAGGTGTGGCTGGATCTGAAGGAAGCTGGCGGTATCTCTGTTAGGACGTGCTGACGTGGACGGCGAGCACCGTTAGAACGATGAGAATCGCCGGGGTCAAGAGTCGTGATTTGAGGATGCTCACGGTACTGAATCCTCGTTACTGGAGTGGATGATATTTCCAGTATGAGCGCCGAACTATTAGCGATGTATTACCAGCGGTGAAGACGTCGCGAAGATTTTTCATCGCTAATGGTGAGGGCTGTTCGGGATATGTATGCCCGCGCCTACATACATATACATACAGGTGCAAATGAGTTCAGATCAGCACATACATACCGACATCCAGCCGGTATGTATGTGCTGATATATATACCGCTACCGAGTTCCTACTTCGCCGGTCGCCCACGCTTTGATGATGTGGTGTGCGATAGCGATTGGTCCCGGAACTTTCAGGTTTGGATTCTCTTCCCGCAGCGCACTCAGTACCTCGTCGCGTGTAAACCAGCGTACGTCGGTCATTTCTTCCGCGTCGATGTGAATGTCGGTTGTCACCGCCTGGGCGTGACAGCCAATCATCAGTGACGACGGGAATGGCCATGGTTGCGACGAGTGATAGGTCACCTCCCCAACTTCAAGCCCTGCTTCCTCCTTGACCTCTCGCCGTACCGCTTCCTCAATCGCCTCGCCCTGGTCTACGAAACCTGCCAGCGCCGAGTAAGTTCCGGAGCGAGAAAGCCTGCCTCGGCTCTGGCCCAGCACACAACGATCACCGTCGTAAGTGACCATGATGACCACGGGATCGGTACGCGGGAAGTGCTCGGCTCCACAGGCATTGCATTTTCTGACATGACCACCGCGTCCTGCCTCGGTACACTGACCGCATACGCTGCAGAAACCGTGGCGTGCGTGCCAGTCGAGCTGCGCCCGGCTCTGGGCGACGATTCCGGTTTCCGGGCCGGGTAGCTCCATGGCGGCAGACCGGGCTTCCTCAAACCGCCATGACTCCGGCAGGTTCAGCTCATGGACAGGGTCGTGTATTTCGGAGATGTCCAGGGCGAAATGTGGGGAGCCGTCTCGGAATCCCAGAAAAACGGGCTTCACATCAATGTCGAGCCGGTTTAAATCTGCGGAGGTGACCCAGCCAAGGGTCGTCGATGCATCGGTTTTGACCAGCACATTTAGCTGCCACATGGGTAGCACGCGTGATTTCGGATCGGCAAAAAGCTCGGCCAGCTTGCCATCATCGCGGCGAAGGACGTCGCCTCGGTCGAAGGGGTTGCCGGCGAAAATGTGGGGTGGTCTCATGTGGTTCCCGTGATGGTGTGTTGCGATTCTGTGTGGGTCAGCGTGCGGGCTATTTTGCACCTTCCCTGAATCCGTGGGAAAACCCTGTATGTATATAAAGATGCAGTTCAAACGCGGCGATATATATCGTTACGCCAGTTGCAGCCACTCTTCGGCAACCGTGCCGTTTTGCAGCCTGGCGAATCCGTAACCGTACACCGGCGATGCGTCTTCCCTGTTCTCCCCGGCAGACCATCTGTAGGCCACTCGCTCGCCCCATTCTCCGCCCGCTATCACTTCGTCGATGTGAAACACGCCCTCATCCCAGCGAGTTCGGGTCTCCGATATATATGTGCGCAGTCTGCGTCTGCCTTCTACGGCGTTTGACTGTCCGTTCAGGTGAAGCACATGACCACTTGCGACATGAGTTTGCAGCACTTCCGTGTCGCCGTTGCCCCACGCTTTGTCG
>JAURLM010000239.1 GCA_030831265.1 Chloroflexota bacterium | reverse complement strand
GCTGTTGACCAGGACGTGGTGGTTGCGTTCGCAGTAGCGCTGAATTTCGGCGACACCACCAGGGACGCTGGTTTCAGACGAACCAGGTTGCCTATCGGAGCGGAAGAGGCCGACAGCTCTCACAGGGTTACTCCGTGAGGAGAATTCTACCGCAGCTGCTGCAGTTCACCAGGCCAGTAGCATTCTGTATCCGGGCAATCTCACCCATTGGGAGACGAACCCTGCAACCCTGGCATACTCCCCGGTCAACCTTCACGACAGCAACGCCATTCATTCGCGGCAGCAATGCGTTGTAAATCTCAATGTCTGTGGCAGGTATGCCCACAGAAGCAGATTCCCGTTCAGCACCGATCTGTTTGTATTCGGAGCCGACACGAGCGCGCTTTTTGCGCAACATCTTGCTGCGTGTCGTCCACTCTTTCTCGCGGTCAGCCAGTTCCTGCTTCAAGCGGTTGTGCGTCGCTTCCGCCTCTTCAGCAGCCAGCCTCGAAGGAGCCACAGCTTCATCTGCGCGAGCAAGTTCGCGTCGTACCGTGTTGTGCTCAGTTTCAATTGCGGTGAGTTCCCGTACATTGGTGATCGCACCGCTGTACAGACGCTCTTCCAGCTTGGCGACCTTCTCTTTCAGGTCAACCACTTCGGCATCGTTACGAGCAGCCTCAACTTTCAGTTCAAGCTCAGCCACGCGAGCGCGTTCGAGAGCTTTCTTCAGTTCGGGTATGCCACCTTCGGAATCCAACTCCTCGCATAACTGCCGGTACGCCCTGCGGCGCAGTGCCAGTTGCTGGTCGGTCTCCTGAAGATCGAGTAGGGCGCGAGCGTTGCTCAAGCAGACTTCCTCACGGGTTCCAAGAACAAATAGGGGAGATACAAACTCTAGTCTTAACGTCAAAGTGTGTCAAATCAAGCGGCATTCCGCACCATCAGTTTCAAAACGCTGCGCCACTTGTTTCGCGCATCTCATAGCACCGTGGGAAGAATGTACGTTTGACCGGCAGAAATTCGCATCACGGCAACTTACACGGAAATAGGTGCAGGCATGTAACCTGTGCATGTGATCGAACTTCCCCCGGATATTTCAACGGTCAGCAATGCTGACTCATCTACCATTGAGAGTCGAATGTCACAGTCTTACGAACTACCAGCTTTTCTGAAGAACCGCCCACGGACGCGCATCGTCTGCACCATTGGCCCTGCAACCAGTTCGGCGTCGATGGTTGAGCGCCTTATCCGGCAGGGCATGTCAGTAGCCCGCTTGAACCTTTCACATGGTTCCCGCGCTGACCATGAACATTTTGTTGCCACCGTCCGGGAAGTTGCTGATCGTCTGAACGTCAGTATCGGCATCCTTGCAGATCTCCCAGGACCGAAATACCGACTCGGCATAATGTCTGAAAAAGGCCTTCGCCTGAAACGGAATGACCAGTTCACGCTGTATGCGAACCCCCGGCCCGGCACGGTAACAGGCGTAAATGTCTGGCCTATTGGCCTACACAGGGACGTCAAGAAGAATGCCCGCATCATGCTGGACGAAGGCAAAGTTGAGATGCGTGTCGTCGAGGTCAAAGGCAGCGACATCGTCTGCCGAGTTACTTCGGGCGGCCCACTGACAGACAACAAGGCCGTAACAGCACCGGGCAACACCTCAACTCTTGACTATTTCACTGACGAAACAGAAGTTGCTCTGCAGTTCGCTATCGACGCAGACGTAGACTTCATCGGCCTCTCGTACATTAGGGATATTTCCGACCTGAACCGGGTTCGTGAACGCCTGAACGCTGCGGGTCGCACAGCCCTTCTGGTCTCGAAGATCGAGATCAAGCAAGCGGTAGACAACCTGGATTCGATTCTTGACGCATCTGACGCCGTAATGGTGGCCCGTGGTGACCTCGGCGTCGAGTTGCCAATTGAGATGGTTCCCGGTGTCCAGAAGCGAATAATTCGCCGTGCCAACGCCAGGGGCAAGCCAGTCATCACGGCAACGCAGATGCTGGAATCCATGATCGAATCTCCTACACCAACGCGCGCCGAGGCGACGGACATCCACAACGCCGTTCGTGATGGAACGGACGCGATCATGCTTTCTGGTGAGACTTCCATCGGGCGGCATCCTGTCCGAGTCGTCCAATACATGGCTCGGATCGCGCGCCGCGCTGAAAAGTTCCTCGACTTCGAAGAACTCTCCAGCAGACGCCGTGAATACGCAGTCGCAAGGCACAGCAGTGTCGGTGATGCCATCGCCTATAACGCAGTCGTCGCTGGACAGGACCTGGACGGCAAAGTGATTCTCGCGTTCACAGAATCTGGCACTACCGCTGCGCGTATAGCGTCATTCCGGCCGCGACTGCCTGTGCTTTCGCTTTCGCCTTTCCCCGAAGTTGGCAGACGACTTTCACTACGCTGGGGAGTCACGCCGATACAGGTAATGAAGTATGAAACGGTGCAGGACATGTTCTACACCGGATCAGAGCTGGCATTGCAGACCGGGTATGCGAAAGAAGGCGAGCTTGCAGTTGCTGTAGTGGGTATGCCGATTGGAGTTGGCGGGACGACAAACCTTGTGCGTGTCATCTCGTTGCCAGAGCCCATGCCGGATGTCCACAGGACATACGACGAGCAAGACTAGCGTCTCCTGAAGGTATCTTCGGCAACTTTCAACTCTTGCCGCAAGCCCGTGATCGTCGTTGCATCAGACGCAATGCCGCCGTAACACGCTGCGTTGAATCTATCCGTCACTTCCTTGAACGGGGCACCCGGCAATGCGGATTCAAGCTGTGGCAATCGTTCAGCGGGGGTCAAGTTGGGCTGAAAAGTCATACCCCACTTAACCCCAACGGCTATCGCATCAAAGTACAGGCTGAACACCGCCGCCAGCGCAGGGTCATCCGGGTATTGCCAGGTCTTGCCGCTGCGTCGTCTCAACCACCCCGGCAGCAGCCCACCCAGAAGCCGGGACATATCACCAGAGGTGTCCATTTCTCCGCGAATTGACTCCCGTTCATCATCGTCATCACCTGTGTCACGTCCACTGAGTTTGCGGAACGCCATAGCAAGGATGAAAAACGCGATTATCACCATCACCGCGATAACCGGGTATCGCAACATATGAACAATGCTGTCGATCGTCGCATTCCCAGCGGCAACACTCTGGTCGGGATCGATGCCGAGCATATCCTGGCCTGATCGCACCGGATTCAGCCTCTCCGTCTCTGCCGGATCAGCTTTTCCAAATAGGTTAAGCAACCAGAACAACACTGCAGTTGCCCAGGTCACCGGGTATGTAATCAGCCAGAGAAATCCATCAACCACAAGGCCCCAACCCGCATATAGCACTCGCACTCCGCCGCGCCCGTAAAGCCCTCCCAGCAGACCAATGAACATGCCAATGCCCATGATGCCGAACACAGACACCGCTATAACCCGCGCCCAGTGACCTGTCTTCCCTCCAACTCCCTCTTCCGGGAGACGTCCAATGGCAAGTCCTAGTAACGTGGCGGCGAAAAACGGAACCATCAACATTCCGGCACCGATATCTTCCGAGCGTGACTGGTCAACCAGCACCGCTATAGCCAACACACCGATGCCGATCTTGAATACCCGCGCAAGATGGTCTTCCGGGTATCGCCCGGTTCCAAGCTTCACACCATGACGCCATAGCCACACCGCAATGAAGAACCCGAACACTGCGGATGCTGTCGAGTTCGATGACAGTTCACCAGAAGCCACGCGTACGACCCAGCCACCGTCAAACACAGTGCCGCCAAGGAATGTCCCGGTCCCAAGCAGCAGGTAAATGACCACAAGACCCACGACTGACTGCTTGATTGCGATCGACGCTTCATTGCCTTCGATACCGTCTACCCCGCCAAGCAAGAATCCAACTGCGATAGCTATGAGCAATAGGCTGAAAATGGACAGCCACGGCAAAGGTGACCCGCCAAATCCAAAGAACACTCCGCATACTGCGAACAGCGCAAAAAGCCACGCGCTTTCCGCAACAGCGACCGACGGCAGTATCAGCCTGGAGCGACCCTCACCCAACGATCCCCTCCCTGGTTTCTAGCGTGTTGTGCAGGTCCGGCCTTCCGAACATGCTCTCATCAGTCGGTTTCGGCCTGCCAAAAACCTGTCGGTAGTCCCTGACATTCAAAACTGGCAGCACCGGTGGGTCATCTCTTCCAACCCAAAGCGTCGTTACCGGGTGGCCGCGACCAGCCAGTTCGGACACATATGCGACCGTGTTTTCGCGCATCTGTCCAGTGACAAAAAAGATGCTCGCGCCAGCCGGTATAGCGTCGCGGGCATTTGCCATCGCAAGGTTATGGAGGCTGGACATCGTCACGGGGCGCATCATCGCAAGCGTTTCCATAATGGACGCCAGTTGATGCGGCCCAGAAGCCGGCCGCACGACGTTCTGACCACCGAGACTAACCGTTGAATTTACGATCAACCCGGTGCGAAAACCGCTATCAAGCGCATGCCTGGCTACCGATGCTGCACATGACGCCACGGACTCCAGCACATCCAGCCTGAATCCTTCCCACGGGCGATCCGTCGTGTTCCCCTCTGTCAGTACCACCGCGTATTGCGAAACCGATGGATCGAACACTCGCACAAACAGTTCGTTTCGCCGGGCTGTCGTCTTCCAGTCAATTGTCTTGACCGGGTCACCCGGCCTGTACTCACGTACACCGGCTGGCCGCGTCGGGTCTCGCCATATCGGTACGCGTGAAAGCGCATCACCAATAGGACGTGCTGCTGCGAGGTCCAGGTCTGGCAGGGGCACGGTATCTGGATAGACGATCAGGTTCCATCTGTGCGGATCAACACTCTTGTTTTTGACATACAGACCGAACAGATCACCGCTGGCCAAGGCTGAATGACTTACCTGGTAATGCCCGCGGGCCAGCAACTTCACCCGGTGTCTACGCCGCATACGCTCATAACGACCAAGACTGGCGGTCTCTTCCATGGTAGTTCCGCCCACGTAGTCGATGAACTGGTCTTCTTTACCAACAAGCTCCAAGCCCTGTGGCAGGAACTCGGTGATCCGCAACCACGGAACAGGTAGCGGCTTACGGTTTTCAATGCTCTGGACAAGCTCAATCTCATCACCGATGAACGCATGGGTCGTATCGCTCGAAAGCGTGTACCTGACCTCTTCAAGCGACAGGGCTGACCATAGCCGCGCCGTGATGGTCACTACGAACGCCAGGCCGCTGAGTGCGACTACAAGTGCGCTACCCGTGGCCGCTCCGACGATCATCACGATGAGCAGGAGCACCACAAACAGTTCACGTATGACCTTGCCGGGATCATCCGGGGCCTGCCCAACCCAGCGGCCTTGCATGTACATAACGGAACTCCCGGTCAGGATTTCTCGATAGGCACTTCGGTCGCCGCAAGTATCGCGTTGATCGCACCCTCAGCGGACCGTCCACGCAGGTGTCCTGAAGAATCCAGAACAACACGGTGGCTCAACACGGGAACTGCCAACTGTTTGACATCGTCCGGAAGCACGTACTCTCTGCCGGACATCGCCGCCCGTGCTTGAGACGCGTGTTGTAGAGCAAGTGTTGCGCGGGGACTTGCTCCGAGCCGCAAATCCGTACTGGTGCGGGTAGCTCCAATAATTTTCAGCAAATATGACTGGACAGTCGTGTCCACCCGCACCCTGTCGATAACCGCCTGTGCGAACAGAATGTCTTGCGGCGAGGCAACCGCTCCAACTTCCACGTTCTGCCCCACCCCACGGAATCGCTG
>JAURLM010000238.1 GCA_030831265.1 Chloroflexota bacterium | reverse complement strand
CAACGCTGGTGGTAATACCAATTGCGGTAACGCCAAAGACCGCCACCAGGTCTGCAGCATCGCCAGGGTCTCGGAAGTACACGCCTATGAACAGGGCGGACAACACAACTCGACCGAGGTTCCAGAGAAGTTCTCGCCGGGCATCTGCACGCGACCGCAGTTCTGCAGTCACATAGCGAACCACTCTAATCAGAAGCGACAAATTTGAACTGTCCAATCGTGCCGTTGACATTCGCCCGTGAGATTAACCGGTGAACCACACCAACGCACATCGGGGAAAACACCCAGTTCGTTAATCCAATTTACGTACTCCTCAGGTCATTCCCAGGACAGCCACCAGTCAACTGCTGCCCTCCCTGAGTCCCAATTGCGATTCACCCATCAGCGTTAAGCGTGCTTTAACATTCGGTTTTCATTTCACCGCCTATTCGAGGAGACCGGCTGCACATGGGTGATTCCTCCACTGCGAGCGACAAAGGGATACCGATTCCGGTTCCGGCTGACTTCCCTATCCAGTGGGAAGACGATGTGGAGCCCACACTCCTGTGGACATGGGATGATTTCCACGCTCCATTGCCGCGCACGACCATGTCGGCATCAGTCGGACAGTTCACACGTTCCGGCATGACACAGGCATCGAAAGACACCGGAACATATCGTCCCGGCGGGCAATCCAAAGTAGTGAACGGATACCCGTACAGCGCATCAACTGCCAAGCCCATGACGGACGATGAAAAAGAGGCTCGCGCTCGCGGTCTTGACTCCCATATCGAGACAGTTGCGAACAACTGGGACAGCTACTGGCTCCCGGAATTGAAGAGTGACCTTGAAGAGTTCAAGTCAGTGAAGCTTGCTGAGATGGACGCTGACACACTCTGGAAGACAATGAACCACGCCCTTGAACGACACACCCGTCACTGGCATATCCATCACCTCGTGGTGATGCCGGTGATTGAGCAGTCAAACCGCCTCGAGGCCATTTGTAAAGAGATTCTCGGTGATGGTGAACCCGCCGCTGCGTCGGTACTGCTGCACGGAGCGGAGACGATGACTGTACGTTCCATCAAGGAGATGGAAAAGCTTGCAGCGGACGCTCGTAGCAAGCCAGAAGTGAAGGCTGCGCTGACCAGCGATATGTCAGCAGACGCAATTCGGGCACAACTCGGTAAGAGTGATGCCGGACGCAAGTGGCTGGCAGATTTTGACGCCTACCTGTATGACTTCGGTTATCGCTGTACCGGGTTTGATCTCAGCTTCCCGTCATGGGTTGAGGACAACTCCTTCCCATTCCAGGTGATACGCAGCATGATCGAAGCCGACCCGGCAGAAACGATCTCTGCTACTGCTCGTGAAGAGACATTGAACGCAGAGCGGGACGCCTTGCTGCAAAAGGTTCGCCACGCAGCCAAAGACAAGCCAGAGTTGCTGGCGAAATTCGAGGACGCTTACAGGCGAGCGCAGGAGACATGGCCTCTCAAGGAGAATCACTCTCACTATATCGACCAGGCCAGCACTGCCATCGTGCGGATTATGCTCGCAGAGGTAGGCCGCAGACTTTCCGCTACCGGAGCGACCGTATCTGCGGATGATGTGTGGTACACGGAGTTGGACGAAGCAGAAGCTGCGCTGACAGGAACTGCGCCAGCAGACCTCCAGAAGCTGGTGGCGGAACGCCGTGCGGATCGACAACGATACTCGAAGTTGACTCCGCCAAAGCACATTGGAACTTTCCCTCCCGACCATGATGCGGCGAAACAGGCAAATGCTTCGAGCGAAACGAGTGGGACTCTGCGCGGCACTGCTGCGTCGAAGGGTGAAGCCACTGGCATAGCGCGCGTTGTGCTGTCACCTGACGACTTCCACAAGGTTCGCAAGGGAGACGTCCTGGTTTGCCGCAGCACCGCCCCAATGTGGACACCGCTGTTCAGAGTTATCTCTGCACTGGTATCAGAAGCGGGTGGAATACTCTCGCACCCAGCGGTTGTGGCGCGGGAATTTGAGCTTCCAGCAGTTGTCGGAGTGCCTCGCGCCACGTCCCTGGTGGTAGACGGACAACCAATCACTGTTTCTGGCACTGACGGACTGGTGCACACAGGTTGATGCGCTACCTCATCGAATTTCCAGCCGCATCTGACCGCGCAAGTGCGGGCGGCAAAGGCTTCGGGTTGCATCAGCTATCAAGCTGGGGCATGAACGTGCCTCGCGGCGTGGTCGTTGCATCACATGCCTACGATGAAGCTATGAACGACCCGCAAATTATTGAGTTCGTGACGGCCCTCGATACCAACCCCAACGACCGCGGTGCGGCTATGGCTGTTCGTGATGCCGTATTGGCGATTGATATCACGCCAGAACTGGCAGATGAGATACGGTCCGCATGGGACACGCTTGAAAACGCCGCAGCGCAACAACTCCGCGTTTCATGCCGCTCATCGGCGACGGCGGAAGATTCGGCTGCAGCCAGTTTTGCAGGCCAATTCGCAACCGTGCTGGGTGTCGTTGGACCAGGAAGTGTGATGTCCGCAATCAAGGAATGCTGGGCTTCCGTGTGGTCAGTTGAAGCACTCACCTACCGAGCGTCACACAACATTCCACACTCCGCAGTCTCGATGGCCGTCGTTATTCAGCAAATGGTACGAGCCGAAACATCTGGCGTGGCATTCAGTGTCAACCCGGTCTTTGGTGATACGGAACAGGTGATGATCAACGCCAGTTGGGGACTTGGCGAAACAGTCGTCTCCGGGCTGGTCACACCGGACACTTTCCTCGTAAGTAAACCCGGCATGGAGATTGTGGCCCGCGACATTTCACAATCGAAATCCGTGAAGCATGAAATGAACGACGAGGGAATGGTCGAAGAGTTACCCGTAAACCCGATCCAGGCCATGACGACATCGCTGACCGACGCACAAGTGCGGGAAGTGGCGGCGCTTGCTATTAGTGCCGAGCAGAATGCAGGCTCTCCACAGGATGTGGAATGGGCTTACGAAGACGGTTCGCTCTACGTTTTGCAGACGAGGCCGATAACGACCTTGTAGTGGTGCGTTATTGTCTGCGCATTTTGGGATACAACAGCATCACAAGCGCAATGATGCCAAAGCAACCAGCGCTAAGTGCCACGAAGCCCGAAGACACGCCCCATTTGTCAGCAAAATAACCTGCGACAAGTGCTGCCGCTGGCATCATCCCGGTATCAAGCAACGTCACCGCCACGACTCGACCTCGTAGATGGTCCGGAGTTGTCTCCATGAGAATCGTCGTATTCATGGCCCTGAAAGTTGTTTGTGACACGCCGATTACGATGATTAGTGGGAAGACCAGTAGGAGCACACCTACCTCGGATGCGGCGGCAAACCCAGCAAGCGCCAGCCCGTACGCAATGGCAGAGACAAGCATGATCTTGCCCTTGGACTCGATGTCACGCTTTGAGGCTATCGTCAACCCACCAGCCAGCCCGCCAATAGCCCCGACTGACATGATGTAGCCAATCATGCTCGTATCGCGACCCAACTCGTCGACAAGCTGTGGGAGCAATGTCTGGTAGGCGAAACCAATTGCCAGCGGCCCCATTCCCAGCAGCACCAGTGCCAACACCAGCCGGTTGCTTCCCATGTATCTGAAGCCTTCCAACAGCTGGCCGAGTGGGCTGCCCTTTTTACCGCGACCATCGGAAGCTGGCATGTCAATCTTCGTTGTTAGCCAGATCACGATCAGATATGCACAGGCAGACAGGACATAGGCCGAACCTGTGTTCGATGCACTGATGACTGCGGCAATAATTGCGGGGCCAATCAGCCGCGTGCTGTTGATGGCGATGGAGTTCAGGGTCAATGCATTGGTCATCTGGTTGCGCGGCACAAGGTTCGGAATGATAGATGTACGCACCGGCTGATTCAGTGACATGCTTGCGCCAAGACCAATGGCAATGACATAGACATGCCAGAGTTGCACTACCCCGGTCAAGATGAGAGCAGCCATGATGGCATGCATCAGGAAGCTCCATGACTGTATGAACACAAGCAACTTCTTGCGGTCGAAGCGATCGGCGGCGACTCCCCCGAACATGCCGATGGTCAACATTGGTAAGGCGCGGGCTCCCAGTACGCCACCAACAGCAACGGATGAGCCGGTGAGTTCCCACACGAGCACACCCCGCGCCACCATGTCTGCGTGCATAGCAGTGGCGGAACCAACCTGCCCGAACCACATGAACCGAAAGCCGTGATGAGCCAGGGAGCGGAATGCCGCGGGCAGCTTGATCGGCCCCAGTGACGGGCGTGCTTCTGCTTCCTGTGTTACATCGGGGGTCGTTGCCATTGCGGCAGCATACACCCGCGCAGATGCGTCGAATACAGGATTGTCAAGGTCAGGTCTGAATGGTGCTGGTTTTGGACCTT
>JAURLM010000237.1 GCA_030831265.1 Chloroflexota bacterium | reverse complement strand
TGAGCGCGCTGCACCTCGAACTTGATCAGTTCCCGGAAGTTCTTATTTACCTTCCCTGCCAGCAGATCTTCTTCGGAATATCCGAACCGCCTGAGGTCTTCCATAGGCAGGTAGATTCTTCCGTTCGCAGCGTCCTCCCGGACATCGCGGATGATGTTGGTGAGCTGCATCGCTAGCCCCAGGTCGATTGCATATTCGACGGCAAGCCGGTCTTCGTATCCGCAGACCTCTATACACACCAATCCGACCGCGCTGGCAACCTTCTTGCAGTAGTCCACGAGCTCATCAAACGTCTCGTACCGGGACTGCGTGAGGTCCATCTTGCAGCCGTCGATCACGGCAGCATAGTGCTCTTTCTCAATCCCGAAGCGATGCTGGGAGTCAGCAATTGCTGTCCAGATATTCCCGCTTTCCGCGCCATCATAAGCACGATCCAGTTGATTGCGGAGTGTGTTCAGTTGATCCGCCGGGTCACCGGTGCGCTCCGGGTCATCCACGATGTCATCACACAGCCGACAGAACGCGTAAGTGGCATAAATTGCGCGTCGCTTTTCCAGCGGCAACGTCAGGAACGCGTAGTAGAAATTGGTGGAAGCCTCACGCGTGATACGCGCACATGCGTCGTACGCGTCGTCAACTTCCTGTTGAGTGTGTTCCAGTTGCGGTTTTTCAGTGGTTGAAGTCAACTGATTGATCCATCTGTGCACCGCAGCCGTGCCCGTGTTTACGTATTCGCGGGGCGGAACAGCTTTGGCGGCAACGAGCGTATCCCCAGTCTCGTGCGCGTGTAGGCCGATACGAGCAGTCGAAATTTCGTTAACTTCGATACTTCCGGACGTTTCGTCAGCACATCATAGTCTAGCTGCTCAATGGCACGAAGTACTGTTAACCCACCACCGGTGAACAGCGCAATGTCCACTTTTGCCATGCCGTTTACTCGGTTGACCAGCTCGAAACCATCTATAAACAGCTTTCGGGTGCGGTCAATCTCGAAACGCATCAACGCCTTGAATTCAGGCGTGGCGGTACGGGTGGCGATCATCTCTTCGGTCACGCCGAATCGTGCCATGTCATCCGCTGGTAAATACACGCGTCCAATCTCAAAATCGCGTTGCACATCTTGCCAGAAGTTTGCAAGCTGCAACGCAGTGCACGTGCTGTCTGATAGTTTGTGAAGCTCTGGTTCCCGGTGTCCGAAGATGTAAAGCACGAGATGCCCGACAGGATTTGCAGAATGATCGCAGTATTCCAGCAATTCTTCGTAGTCAGGGTGCTTCAGGACACGCTGGTCGCGCCGGTTAGCCTCAACAAGTTTTAGAAACGGCTTGCGCGGGATATCGAACTGGCGAATCGTCTGCTGCAAAGCCACGAAGAACGGATGCTCCGGTGCCCCGTCATAACACTGGTGTAACTGCCTCTCCCACTCATCCAGCATCGTAAAGCGGTCACCGGTCGCTTCATCCCCAAGGTCGTCTACTCCGCGGCAGAACGCATAGACCGAGTAGAAGTGCTTTCGTAGTTCTCGCGGGATTAACCGCGTGCCAACGGAAAAATTCTCGTAATGAGTACGAGCGAGGTGTTCACAGTGCGTAAACGCTTCAGCAATGTGTTCCGGAGAGCCGACTGGGGAAACCATGCGCGGCGATGAGATATTCGTGCTGCTGGTGGCCGGGGTTTTCATTCACACCGGCTCCTGGGGCAAAAACTGTTGGTGAAAAACCGGATCAGGCGAGGCCTGAAACCTGCACCGCAATGTTGCGCGGCTTCGGCTCATCAAGCTCCACGACGAAGATTCGCTGGAATTCACCGAGAAGGGGCTTCCCATCAACAACCGGGACAGTCTCGTTGGTGCCGAGGATCATGTGCTGGCAATGGGCGTGACCGTTGGGGCACTCATTCGGCCTGACGCTGACTGTGCGTATCGCAAAGTCATTGTGGCCGTAGTACATATCCTTGGGCGCGGTGCGATCCAGGAAGTGCTCCATGTCAGTCAGTAGAAGAGGTTCGTTCTCGTTGATGATTACGGAACAGGTCGTGTGGGTACTGTGGACAAGCACCTGCCCACTGGATACGCCTGATTCAGCTACCAATGAGGTAACAGTGTCCGTGATGTCCACGAAATCCGGCGCATCCTTCGTTTCAACCGAAAGAATGCGAGTGAACACCCGCCACTCGTTGCCGGTCGACAGGCCACCGGGCGTGGCTCCATTGAGAACGCTGATTCGACCGGCTTCTACAGCCGACATCGCAGCCGCGTTGACCCTCTGCAAGCTCATTTACCCCCTGCAATCAACGTGCGGAGACCTCACTGGTTATTCCGCTGCCATTGGTGGCGCGGAATCGACCCAACGCCAGTAACGGCCAGTAAATACGATACATATGGTACTTGATCATGAACCCGGCTGGCAGTTCAACTGGTAGCAGGTCCTTTTCCGAGGTTTCCATGCCCTTGAACCGCCGATCTCCAATGCCGTAGCCGGGGAATCCGGTCGCAGTATACTGCGGTTCATTCCACGATCCGTCTACCCTTTGCGACGTTACAAGATACCTTATGCCCCGCTCCACTGCACTGGATTTTGACCGTTTCGCAGCAATCAGGGCAATAATTGCCCAGGCTGTTTGCGACGCAGTGCTGTCTCCGCTGCCTCGTAAACGAGGATCAGCGTACGAAGCGCAGCTTTCTCCCCAACCGCCATCCTGATTCTGGTGGGATTCTACCCAATCGGAGGCCTTTTGGACACGAGCATCTGCCATGTTGTAACCCACAGAGGCAAGTCCGGGCAGTACCGCACCTGTTCCGTAGATGTAATTGACGCCCCACCTGCCAAACCAGGGGCCATCTGACTCCTGTTCCTTCCAGATGTACTCGATCGCACGCTGCACCTCTGGCGATTCAGTTGTCCAGCCCTGGTCTCCCAGTGCTTCAAGAATATGTCCGGTCACATCCACACTCGGTGGGTCGATCACCTCGCCGAAATCGAAAAACGGCAATTTCACGGTCAGTTTACTCGTGTTGTCACGGTCGAACGAACCCCAGCCACCGTTCTCGCTCTGCATTGCAAGTAGCCAGCGGACGGCAGCAGCGGCAGATTCGTCTCGCCGAACAGGATCGCTGGTACCGGATCGTGAAATGGCAAGTAAAACCTCTGCCGCGTCATCGGTGTCGGGATACGCGTTGTTATCGAATTCAAATGCCCAGCCCGCCGGTTCGACAGCAGGAACCTTCACCTGCCAGTCTCCGGGCGCTCGTATCTGCTGTGCCAGCAACCAGTCAGCCGCGCGGGTGAGTGCTGGATCATTCTTGTCCGCGCCAGATTCCAGCATTGCATTTACGGAGAACGCCGTGTCCCAAACCGGGGAAATGCAAGCCTGCAGACGCCATGTGTCTTTTGGTTCAGTTATGGCGAAACCCTCGAAACCTGCCAGTCCACGACGAATAACAGGATGGTTCCTGCTGTATCCCAGTTGGTGCAGCGCTATTAGCGAATAGACCCACGGCGGTTGGATTCCTCCCCATGAACCGTCATCTTCCTGATGCTCGATGATCCACTGCTCAACACGTCTTCGCGCCAGGCCTCGCAACGGCTTCAACGGAAGCTTTTCTCCCGCGTGCAGCAACCGGTCTGCTGTGAAGACTAGCCAGTCAGAGCTGAGTGTGGAAGGAGCAGGTAGTGAGTAATCCGTGTTGGCGCGGCCAAGCGGGAACAGTTCGTCGATGGCGTGTTCTGGTGGAAGGGGGTACGTGGGATGTTCGGACAGTATCACCGTCATTGGCACTACGGTCGCTCGGGTCCAACTGGCGAAAGAGTAGATGTTGAACGGCACCCAGCTTGGCAGGAAGATGATCTCCGGTGGCAGGTAGGGAGTTCCTCTCCATGACCACTGCCCGAGCATGGCCATCCAGATTTTTGTAAACACTCTCGCGGAAGGAAGCAC
>JAURLM010000236.1 GCA_030831265.1 Chloroflexota bacterium | reverse complement strand
TTGGCTCCCGAGACAGGATTCGAACCTGTGGCCCGCTGATTAACAGTCAGCTGCTCTACCGCTGAGCTACTCGGGAACGTAGGCGCTGCGAAGGTGTGATGGCTAATGGCGGTTGAGCCAGCACTCTGCAAGTGTGTCATACAGCGCAATTTCTTACACCTGTCAGCTTACGCCGACAGAATTTTGCACACCAGTCTTCTATTGAATCTAAAGATGTTGCGCTAGTCAATTCGGGTACACCCGAATTCGAGCGGTTTTGCGGATGTCTGTGCCTCGAACCGGTTTTTTTGAGTTGCGCTGCCCGTAATGCACTCCCTGTGAGATTTCAGGCAGAATGCGCAGTACATCCAGGTCGTATGATGGCCAGTACCGAAGCTCAACCTGTACAGCGGTCAAACCGCGTGCGTGGTTCGAAAGAACACCATACGTATGTAGTTGGTGACCCAAATGGGCCTTGAGCCGGGCGCGTTTCATAGCGATTATCTGACTACGCAGACTTTGCTCGAACGCCGATCCCGTTGAGGTTCTTATGACTATTGCAACAAGCTACGAAGTAGCGGACAAACGCGAACTATCTGTAAACATGAACCGAAAACTTTCGATATTTTCGACCTGCCCTGCCCTTGATGGGAAGCTTTCATTGCAGGAGACGCGTTCACGCATCCGTGATGTTGCGAGATGGAGTGAAGAGTCAGGGTGTGAGGGCATTCTGATCTATACCGAGAACCGCCTTGCGGATCCGTGGCTCACGGGACTGTTCGTGGCAGAAGCCACTGAACGTCTTTCGCCGCTTATTGCGGTTCAACCGGTATACATGCACCCGTTCACCGCTGCCAAGATGGTCTCTACGATCGGCCAGCTTACTGGTAGGCGAGTACACCTGAACATGCTCGCTGGCGGGTTTATAAACGATCTCGCAGCCTTGAACGACGTGACTCCGCATGATGAGCGATATGACAGGACGGTTGAGTACACAACCGTGATTCAGGAGTTGCTGCAAGGTGAAGCTGCAGTTTCATTTGAAGGCAAGTATTACCGCACTGAAAACCTGAAGCTCACACCTGGTATTCCACCTGAACTCATGCCCGGAATCCTGCTTTCAGGGTCATCAGAGGCCGGCCTTGCGGCATCTCGGAAAATTGGCGCAACGGCTATCCAGTACCCGGAGCCACCTTCGGAGTATCGCTCAAAGGTTGCCGAAGACGGTATCGACTACGGTATTCGTATTGGTCTCATCGCTCGTGCTGATCCAGCTGATGCATGGCGTATTGCAGAGGCACGGTTTCCGGAAGATAGGCGTGGGCAGATTACGCACACATTGAGCATGAAATGGTCTGATTCCGCCTGGCATCAACAGCTGTCTCGGTTGAGTGAATACGCTGAGAGTGGACGTAGCCCTTACTGGTTGCGACCATTTGAGAACTACAAGACGTTCTGCCCGTACCTTGTTGGCAGCTATGAGAGTGTTGCGGCTGTAGTACGGGAGTACATGGAACTCGGGTACTCTACCTTCATCATGGATGTGCCGGGTTCGCCGGAAGACTTTGAACACCAGGCACGCGTATTTGAACTGGCCACACGCGGCTGATGGAATGCCATGACGGGACTATTACATGCAAGCGTTACACGGCAGGCTGCATCGCGTCCTGAAGCCACGGCTGTTGTCTTCGGTGAGGAACGCCTCACCTACGGCCAATTAGAAAAACGCAGTAACCAGATTGCCCGTGCCCTGTTAAACGCCGGGTGCGGCACTGGCGATAGCGTTGGCTTCATGATCCCGAAATCGATAGACGCTATTATCTCGATTATTGGCATCCTCAAGGCGGGCGGGATCTACATCCCAATTGACGTTAACAGTCCTCCTGCCCGCTCTGCGCGAATCATTGATGCCTGCGAACCTGCGGTGGTTCTTACAACCGGCAGTGATATCGAAAAGTTGCAGCTGGTTCTGGCTGAATCAACAGTTGAGCGGCCCGCCGGCGGTGTGCTGGACAGTGATGGGATGCCGGATTGGTTATCTGCTCAGTCATTCGGTATGTCAGATATTGCACAGCTGTCTGCTACTCCGTTACTTACAGAGAGTTCACCGGAGGACGTTGCATACATCCTGTTTACGTCCGGCTCGACGGGAATTCCTAAGGGAGTCCCGATCAGCCATGCAAATGTGTTCGCATTCGTTGAATGGGCGAACGGGTACTTCGGCGTCGACTCGACGGACCGTCTTTCAGGCCATACAGCATTCCACTTTGACCTGTCCGCGTATGATCTGTTCGGGTCACTGTTCGCAGGTGCAGAGCTTCATCTCGTAACGCCTGAAGCCACCCTGCTGCCTAACAAGACGGCTGAATTCATACGTCAAAGCAAGCTGACGCAATGGTTTACGGTTCCTTCCATCCTGAACTACATGTCCAAGTTCAGGGTAATAGCGCAAGATGATTTTCCAGACCTGAGACGGGTTATCTGGTGTGGTGAAGTGCTCCCAACACCGACTCTGGTGGACTGGATGACAAAGCTGCCTCATGCGTCCTTCACCAACCTGTATGGCCCAACTGAGGCAACTATTGCCAGCAGCTACTACAGAATGCCGTCCATACCGAAATCGCTGACTGAGACGATCCCAATTGGACAGGCATGTCCGGGAGAATCCCTGCTCATCCTTGATGAAAACCTCAAGCCGGTGGAAAACGGTGTTACTGGTGACCTCTACATTGGTGGCGTCGGGCTTTCTCGTGGCTACTGGCGTGATGATGCGAAAACCCGTACATCATTCATTGAACCTGAGCATTCTGGTGGGCTTGGCCGCATCTACAAGACCGGTGATCTTGCCTATGTAGGTGATGATGGCCTCGTATATTTTGTAGGAAGGAGCGATACGCAGATAAAGAGCAGGGGATATCGCATTGAACTGGGAGAAATTGAAACTGCTCTCGGCACGATTGATGCTCTCGTGGAATCTGCAGTAGTTGCCATCCCGTCAGACAACTTTGACGGCAAGCTCATATGTTGTGCATTTGTGAGCAAGGAAGATGACAGAACTGATGCGGTAGATGTGAAGAATCAACTGCGGCTTCTCGTGCCGGACTACATGGTTCCTGCCCGATGGGCGCAGTACAATTCGTTGCCAAAGAACGCCAGTGGCAAGATAGATCGCGTACAGTTACAGAAGCAGTTTTCGGAAGGTTCTACGGACGGCCTTGCAGCTGCGGCCCGGTCATAACTGGGATACAGAAGAGTGGATTCTGGATGGCAACGGTGGAGTTAACCGAGGAATTGGTTACGGTTCTTTCAAAAGAACTGCAGATTCGTATTGAATCTACTACGTGCGATCTCTTTGCCGATGGAACCCTGGATTCACTCGGACTTGTCGACCTGTGGTTCTTGATGGAACAGCGATGGGGCGTTCGAGTCGAGATTGATCAGATGGAACTTGATAACTTTCGCACTGTCGAGCGAATAGCAGAGTTCATTAACACCGAACGCGTGGCGTGAACAGTAGTTCGGTCGTCCATAATCTCTCTGTCCTGTAAACCCGGTAACCATCTCAACAGGCGCAACTTTATTGCCAGTAAGACACCTACACGCACGCGATGTTCCGCGCATCGCCCAGTTACAGAAATCTGTTTTCAACGGAGACAAATCGCCGCCGTCGAAACAACTGGTGCAGTACATTCACGATGTGTACATGGATTACCCGCTCTCAGCGAACAAAGACTTGCAGTCGTTGGTGTTTGAACATGACGGGAGCGTTGTCGGTTTCATTGGCGTGACGCCACATTCGTGGACATGGCAGGGACGCGACGTGATCGCAGTCACAAGCAGCCAGTACATGGTCGACCCGGAATTTCGCTCGCCAGTCGCAGCGATTGAACTGCTGAAAACATTGCTTGCAGGTCCACAGGAATTCACTATCGCCGATGGTGCTAACGAAGTTTCGCTCAGGTTGTGGACCCGGCTCGGCGGGCGCGTTTCGCATCTCTATAACCTGTTCTGGGAGAAGAGATTTGAGCAGGAGGCCGACACTGCCACAGACTCGAACGAACTGGTGCCGTTAACACCTGAGATGATGGCTGAGCACGGTGAATCGGTGCTGGATCGGTTCGACCCGCGGCCTCTTTACCGGGCGGATGAAATCGGCTGGGTTATTCGACACTCGTCTGCAAAGCGGCGGTTTGGCCCGCTTCGTATGATGGCAGTGCGAGATTCACAGTCTGGTAGCGTTCAAGGCTGGTTCTGCTATTACTCAAAGCCCGGTGATCGCGCCCGTGTGATGCAGGTGGCTGCAACCCCCATGACCGCTAGCGTTGTGGTTGGTCGGATGTTCAAAGATATGGCGGCACAGGGAGCTTCTGGAGCATCCGGTCGCGTCGAACCGTTCTTGATC